>CALFOL010000438.1 GCA_937919915.1 uncultured Planctomycetaceae bacterium | reverse complement strand
GGCCTGAACCCTGACTTTGCTGTCTGAATTCAGGGCACGGCAGGGTGAGTTCTTAAGTTGCCGATGCAATTCTGAAACAACATTAGTGGAGATCAGATTGTGACTGTATCGGCCACCCACCATCGCATAGATCTGCCCGTCCACATATTCATGCTTACGGCGAGCCTGAAGTTCTCCGGCAAGGTAGTCTTCCACGGAGATCGGACTCAGCTGCTCAGATCCGGTGATGCTCATCGTAACCTCGCTGGATGATGGTTCAGACACTGCAGTCCATTGTACGCCCCGCCAACTCGTCCGCAACAACTGTTTACTGCTTGAGGTTCTTCGCTATTTTCAGACTACTCAGCTTATTCGGGAACGACGCTTAAGCTGGTTGCCAAACTAAGATTTCTCCGTTGCCCGGCACGGCAAGGTCGCCGGAAAATCGCTGGTATATCCCTTCCGATGCGGCGAATGGCAGGTTGACTCCAAACCGCTTCAGCTGCCTGGCGTACACATTCATGAACGTGGGGTTGGAATCATTCGACTCAGCAAAGGTTGGCATCAACTTGATAGGCTTCATCGAAATGATCGTGCCGCGATTCATCCACGCACCGGTGCGAATTTCTGCGCCATCCATCAGGATGATCGTGCCGCCCTTCATCTGCAGACCGGTGAAGTCTTTAGCCTGACCGCCAAGAATGATTGTGCCGCGACGCATACGCATGCCGACTTCCAGGCCAGCCGTGCCGTCCACAATGATTGTGCCGTTCTTCATGCCCGCCAGAGATCCACGATAGGCTGCGCCAATCTGACCGCCCGCGTTGCCATGGACGTGAATGAAGCCGTTTTTCATTTCGGCACCAATCCAGTCGCTGGCGTCGCCATGAACTTCGATGCGGCCACCTTTCATGTGGGCACCCAGATGCATTCCCACTCGACCATGCACCGTCACACTGCCTTTCGACATGCCTCGACCAATCAAACGCACCTTGGTCAGGTCGCCATGCAGCACAAGCTCGTCGCTGCGTTCACCATCGACATCAAAGAACTCTTCCAGAGGCACCTGACGCTTACCATTATACACGATCAACGCACGGATTTCGGCGTTCGAAAGCTCGGCAAAAACGTCCGGCGAAAGGACTTCCGCTTCCAAAGGAACTGCAGGAGCCTGTTTAAGTGTCAGCGTAATGGTCATGATAAATCGTTTAACCCGTTGCCGTAGGCCAGGTAGTGCAAAGATTGACCCCGTGACGGCCTCGCCTACGGCCACGGGTTGAGCGAACAGCGCGTCACTTCTCCAACTTCAGCGGTTGCATCACCGGATTCTCAATACGCTCGAGCTCCACAGGATAGTTATCAAACTGCATCGTGTAGCAGTCTTCAAACAACGGTCGCATGAACTCGTGCGTCTCCGGAGCGTAATTCGGCTTCACGAGGAACTCACGCCCTTCCGGCGTTTCTTTGATGTCGCCGTCTTCAATCACGATTTCACCCGCCTTGATGACGTAACGCGGATGACTGAACATACGAGCCACATCGTCTTCTTCTTCGTAGATCACGATGTCCGCATCGCAACCAACGCCAAGGTTGCCCTTCTGGGTCAATCCCAGAGCTCGGGCGGGACCGGCAGACATCGATGTCGCCACTTCATACAGCGTGTACTCCCGATCGATTTCCGGCAATGTGATTCTGCCCTTAATCTTATCCGGCAACTTGGCAATACATTCCTTGCGAAAGTCCGCGCACATCAGCAATTGGATAATCTCCGGGTAACGCCAGAAACAACCGCCATTCGGATGGTCGGTCGACAGGAACACCTGCCACGGGTTCTTGATCAGCAGCATCAGCTCCAGACCGCTGGCCCACTGCACAGCGTTCACTAGATTGCTGGGACGATAAGTGTACGGCACGATGCCACAACCGGTTTCGTTTTCAACGTCCAGGTTGCCCCATTTCCGCCCCGTCAGCTTGTACAGCAGATGCTGCCAGGGACCGTCGGCGGTAATCGTCACTGTGTCACCAAACAACACGGCGCCGGCGTCTGTGGTGATATTCGGATGGGTGTTGAAGTATTCTGCCAGCTGCGCGGTCGCAGAACACATCGTGTCCCAGCCGTCACCGCCGTAAGCGTGATACTGCGAATGAGCAATATGTGCTCGGTGGCCTTCGAGATGCTTCAAGGTATCGAGTGTCGTCGAAATATTGCCCGGGGCCCCCAGGTTATTGCAGTGCAGATGCATTGGGTGCGGCAGACCGAGATCATCGCAAATCGTCGCCAGCATCGTGACGATTTTTCCGGGCGTCAGAGTATTGTAACCAGCGATTGGTGAAGACAGCTGTTTGGCATCCGCTCCCCACTTCCACGCCGCGACGCCTCCCGGATTAACGGCTTTCACGCCGTAAGATTTGGCCGCCCAGATATACCACGCCACTACGTTCTTTGCACGTTCGTATTCACCAGCCTCCATCTGGTCCATCATGATTTCGTTGTTGGCCATCAACGTCAGAGTGGTCTTATCGACAATCGGAATATCAGCCAGTTCTTCGTGCGTATGCCGCGCTGACAACACGGGAACAGCCGCTTCGTTGACGGTCGTGAATCCCATACCAGCATAAAGATAGCCGGTTGCGAAGGTCGTGGGCGCCATTCCCCCGAGCCCGCTGCGGCGATTCTTGGTGCGAATGAACGCCTGCGTACGCCGATGATCTTCCGGCGTCATCGCACGCGCAAAGTTCATTGCACCGCCGGCGACGTGAGTGTGCACATCAACTCCGCCCGGAAAAATAATCATCCCGGTCGCGTCGATTGTGCGTCCACCGTCTACGGAATCAACAATCTGCCCGTGGTCATCGATGCAGATGTCTTTGATCTGTCCATCGATCTCGTTTGCCGGGTCGTAGACTTTTCCACCAGTGATTCGAAGCATGAGTTTGTTTAACCGTGGCCGGAGGCCAGGTTGTTCCGGAAACGGCCCCGTGACAGCCTGGCCTCTGGCCACGGGTTAAACGAGAATTTTCAGACCTGATTCGTAATCATCTGCGGCTGACTACCTTCCGCCAGCCAGAACGGCTTTTCAGCAATCGCCGCGTTGATTCGACGAACGACTTCTTCATCCGATGGATACGGTGACTTCAATGCTGGTTTTAATGGCAGCGGAAGTTCGTCCATACGATAGGCGGTTCCCGGCGCGGCGATTCCCTGTGGAGCCGTCGTGATGTGAACACGAGCCAGATTGCTGGTGTGCGTCACGTGCGGATCCAGACAGATCGTCGGAATGCGTTTCAGGTGTTCAATCGCCGGTTGCGGCATCGTGGCACCTGGATCAGCTCCGATGATGAACGCCGCATCGCAATCGCCTCGGACCAGCACGTCCACCGTTGAGAACTCGCCAGGATTGTACCGCGGATAGCCACGATTAAATGTGATGCCAAACGGATAGCCCGTCTGCCAGCGCATGATCACATCAGCACCCGTCACGTTTCCATGCCCACGCATCGGCATGGCCACGAACTTCGTGAACGCGTTCATCTCAGCCGCCAGTGTCAACAACGCGGCACTGTTCATGTGCTTGCCGCGAGTCATCGACAAACCCATGCCGAAGAAGAAGCAGCCGAACTTACACGACTTCATGCGATGCACAAGATCGTCCAGCACTTCGCGAGTCATCCCCGTTTCAGCGATCTGTTCGTCGCCAACGTGCTGTTCCTTGATCATCGCACGCAGAATGGTGATCAGTTCAAAATCCTTCCCTGGCCTGACCTGCAAAAAGATATCAGACGCTTTCGCGCTTTTTGTTTCACGAATATCCACAAGCACCATCGTGCGGTCTTTGCGACCACGCGGCAGGAACTTGCTTTTTTGCATGAGCGTATACTTCGTGAAATGGCGAGGATGGCATTCGGCCGGATTGCCTCCCCAATACACGATGAAATCGGCTCGTTGTTTTACTTCGCCTAGAGTACAAGTAACTTTACCACCCAACTGGGCGGCGATTTCGGTGGGACCGTGTCACAACGAGGTATGGCTGTCTAACAGCGCTCCCAGTTGGTCAGCCATGGCGACGCACTCTTTCTGAGCTTCACAGGTTGTGTTGCTCATGCCATACACCAGCGGCATATCGGCTTCGTGCAGCAGCGTTGCGGCCATCTGAATGGCCTCTTCGACGGTCGCTTCTTTGCCGTCGATCAGAGCGTCCGGATATTTTTTCTCAGCAGTGTGGTTCAAGAACCACGCGGTACCGAGGACACAGGCCTTCTTCGCCTTGTAAATCCGCATTTCGTCGTGATGCAGTTGAATGTCATCACACACACAGCCACAAAAAGTACAAGTGGCGTTATCAATTACCTGAAGAGTCATTGAAAAATGCTCTTTCTATTTTGCATCCGTCAACCGCAAATCTCAGTGGGCAATAGACAATTGCCGGCAGTTTGCCTGAGCTTTGGATTACGAACGCGGCAAACTTTTTCGCGTGCTCCGGTTTTCTTGGAACAAAGACCAAATAGCGACGGTACCAATGACACTTACCATCCAGAATCCGAACGCCTGGCGGTGTAGTAAGATTCGAACATCGCTGTTTTGGCTGGCTGAGGTATTTGGCGCAATGCTAAATCTGACGGCCACAGAATGGAGAACCACTGTGCTCACAACCTTCAGTATGATAGCCATCATTACGCCTTGATCTATGCACAAGTGTCGTCTGAACCAGACGACGGAACGGTGAACATTCAGCCCAGTGCCCGGCCTTTATTGCTGCCACGAGTTCGACGCGGCATAAAGCGACCTTCTTCAACTTCCGTCCAGCCCGGAACATTTTCAGGCGTGTCACCGTCAGTACAGAAGTGCGGGCTTTCCGGACCACTGAGTTTTTCGTTGTCTGGTTGGTTGGACATGATATTTTAGATCTGAGATTTCAAATTTGAAATGAGAGTTAAATTCTTTGTGGTCATAGGAATTCAGTCGAGCCTTAGATCTTCGATCAGTCGGTCATCCGGATGAATGTACTCCTGAGGAATGTCACAATGTTCTGCGAAAATCTCTCGGCATCTGATCGCGACGACTGGGTTCCGGGCGGCAGCGGCTTTAATAAATTCCTCTTCGGTCACAGCGTCTTCGTTTTCCATGTGAGTCAACGTAGCGGACGGCCCGTATTGATTCGACTCCCGACAAATCTGCCAGATAATCAGAATCATCAACAAACCTAAGCCAGGCAAGACCACCTGATTCCCCTCTCAGTCTCACACCGGGATCACTTCCACTTCCCATCCTTTTGACATCGGCATTCCTGTTCCGCCCGTGTCGCCGCCCATCAGTTTACAGGTTGGCGGCCCATAAGGAATGAAAATCATACCTTCCGGTTCTTTTCCCGACTGACACTTGAACTGTGCTTCTCCGAATTCAGTACGAACAATGGCCAACTGACCTTCTGCCAGACCTATCGACGCCATGTCATCGGCACCCATAATCATCGAATTCGTCAGCTCAATATACTCTTCGGACTCTTTCCCGACATTGATGAGCGTTCCCTGCTTCGATGAACGCGAAGAATTCAGGATAAACCGTTTGTCTGCCATAGTTTATGTGTTCCCAATCGTGAGCCTGATGAGTGCCAATCAAAAACCAACAGAAAGCTACAGTTTGTGGAGATGAAAATGGTACTTGCCCAGTTTTCCGCCGTAGTTCCCGGCTGAAATCCGCAGAATGCCCGGCATCGAAGCCGCCGTCTCCAAACCAACCTTCATCGCGTTTGCGACCGCAACCTCAGAGAATCCGTCGATCACGACTTCGTAGACAGCGCGCTCACCGACTTCGAGATCCGATTCCGTCTGCCCGCGCAAAGATGGGCACCACTTGTGATTCGTGCTGGCCTTCAACTGAGGATACTTCGAACCAACCTTGGATCCACTACGCACAATGCCTGCCGGAAACGGCAGAATCACGTCCTCAAGATCATTGATCGCAGTTACGGCTGCCCGGATGGCGGCCAGAGCCTCTGCCTGCGACGCCCCGCAGACCAGCAGATTGCCACCGCCGATTCCCTTCTGAGTACCGAACACATCTTCGCACAAAAACTCCCCGTCCATCACCGGAATCCTCCAGTAACGCTGTTTGTCCAGTTTCTTGGAAATCTGAAACCCGTCGCCGAAGTATCTCAGCTGAGCGCCCACCTTGATGCGATCCTCTTTCGGCGAATCTGTCAGCCCCGAATACACCGCTGTGGTGGGACACGTCAGAACATTTTGCCCTATTCGACTGGAAACCGCTTTCTCCAACGACTTTCTGTTGAAGGCAAAGGCCAGTACCGAAACGCCTGGCCGGCCGTCTGGCGTGCGAGATTCCCCCAAACCCCGCTCGATGCCGGCTTCGCAATCGCAGCCGATCACGCTGGACGCATTGCCGCAAAACTCAAGGGCTGCGATAGTAGCCAGTTCGAGATCTATCGCCGTGATGATCAGGCGCGTCCCGACCATAGGAAACGCTTCTGCAAATGTATCGTCGATCTTCGCGGTATGCGGCATTGGATGCAGTCAGTTCGAATCCTTAGGGAATATGAGTTCGCACCCAGATTCGGTGCAGACCTGCATTGGAATCGGGATTTGACTTG
>CALFOL010000437.1 GCA_937919915.1 uncultured Planctomycetaceae bacterium | reverse complement strand
GTCTTGAGCGACGGTTGGCGGGATATCATCCAGGGCGAAGGCGACAGGTTCCGCAAAGTCGCCTTTGAACCCGGCACCAGTTTTGACACCACCAATAACACGGATCCAGCCGAGAAAAACAGAAGCCTCCGCTGACGCCAGGGCGTGATTTCAGGGCGTGAGCCGAAGGCAAACTAAGAACCCCTAACAAAACCTCCGTGGCCGCGTTGTGCCGACAGTGGTCGAGATGCAAGGAAAAGTGACGAGGCGACATGGTCGTCGAGGAGCGCTGACGCCGCAGGTCGGCTGCTGTCGTCGCAACCCGAAGGGACGTTTCTGGTTTCGGCTCAGTCAGCGTCGTTCGTCGTCGACGGGGATCCCGCCTCCTCCTCTCTCCTTGCCTGAACAAAAACCAGAAACGTCGCGGCTCACGCAGGTTTTGTTAGGGGTTCTAAGACAGGCGGCTACAGCAGTTCCTGCTGACTCGTGGCCGTGAAGCACGCGTCTGGGACTTATCAGAATTTGCTGTAGTGCCCGACAGCTCTTCGGGTAGCGGGACTCTACCGCAGTCGGCTGCCAGGAATCTGACTCGATTCCCATCCACTTCCGCTTGAGAAGCCATCGGTCTATGATCAACATACGCAACAAAGAGCCGGGCGCACGCTGGGTTCTGGTGCCAACAAGATTAGCCACACGGCAACGGTCCCGGTCGAATTGCGTTCCGGAATTTTCGCCACACAACCATTCACTCACGGAGCATCCGATGACTCATCGCACTCGCCGCGGTTTTTTGAAAACAACGTCCCTGATTGCTGCTGGAGCGGCCTGTGGCACACTGCCAGGTGCTGAACAGGCGGCAGACCAGAAGCAGCTGAAACTCGGAATCCAGCTCTACTCATTACGCGGCTACAAGGTTGACAAAGCACTGAAGCATGCCAGTGAACTGGGCTTTGAACAGGTCGAGTTCTACAGCGGGATGCTGGAAACCAGCGCATCCGATGAGGAGATCGAAGCAACAAAGAAAAAGGTTTTCGATCTCGGACTTTCCGTTTCCGGGCATGGCGTCAACAGGTTAACCAAAGATGCGGCGAAGAACCGGACGATTTTTGAGTTTGCAAAGAAGCTCGGTGCACCGTGCATTACAGCCGATCCTGATCTGGATTCCTTCGACAGCCTGGACGAGCTTGTTAAGGAGTTCGACATCCGAGTGGCGATTCACAATCACGGACCACGACATCGTTACAACAAAGCGATCGATGTGCTGCGAGTCATCGAAGGACGCGACGAACGAATTGGAGCCTGTGCCGACCTGGGCCACTACATTCGATCGGGACAAAATGCACCAGAGGTCATTCGCCTGCTGAAGGGGCGACTGTACGGAATTCACCTCAAGGATTTCGCCGAAATGACAGACAAGACAAAAGGCGTTATCCTCGGGAAAGGTCACTTGAATGTGGAAGAGGTCTTTACCGAGCTACACTTAGCTGGCTTTCCGGCGAACGGAGCCGTTTCGCTGGAATACGAAGAGAACCCGAAGGATCCCCTGGCTGAGATTCGTGAGTGTGTGGCGGTCGCCAAAGCCGCAATGAAGGCAGTTGCTGCGAACGCTTAATCCGCCTTAGAGCGGTTTGCCTTTGCCTGGTGGTCGTAGCCGCCGTCGCCAGACGGCGGCTTTTCGGCACACGTTTCGCGTTCTTGCGAACGCAGCGACACACGCGTTTCCAACAAATCCTGCAGCGATTGAATTGTTTCCAGTGATGTCTACAAACACCATGCCGTAAGGCCGCAACTGGTGGAGATACGGACACAAACATTCGAGAGCCCGAGATGATTGAGATCAACTGGAACGCAGCAGAGAAAGCGTACACTCTGAGCGCAACAATGATGCTTCCGGTTGACCGGGAAACGCTGTTTCACTTTTTCAGCGATGCCTTTCAGCTCGAACAGATCACTCCGCCATGGCTGAATTTTGGTGTAATCACGCCAGCCCCCATCGTGATTCAGGCAGGCACTTTGATCGACTACAAGCTAAAGCTGCGAGGCTTCCCGATTCGTTGGCGAACGGAGATTTCGACATGGGAACCGCCGTACTCATTTACGGATCGTCAGTTGAAAGGGCCATACTACCTGTGGGAACATTTTCACACCTTCGAAGAAGTTGAAGGCGGCACTCTGGTGAGCGACCAAGTGAATTACCGAAGCATCGGTGGAGCACTCGTTCATTCATTATTTGTGAAGAACGACCTGCTGAAGATCTTTGCCTGGCGACAGCAAAAGATGATCGAACGGTTCGCGAACGAAGGTGCGACCGTTTAAAGCCGCTCCATTACGCACTGCACTTTTGCACGCGGAGCGATCGCGGTGACGTGGAAGTGCCTTTCTCCTGCAGAAGCGTCGTGGTGCGACGCCTGCAGATCAGCTGGAATGTCAGTTCTTTCGCTTCTTCCAGCGTCACGGAATTCAAGTCACGGTTTTCTGATTGCCACAGAATGATCACTGCGTCCAGTACGCTGTCTGGTGAATTTGACATGGGATGAGCCTTTCGTAGTTTCCGGTTTTCAAGTGGCCGGTGCTTTATTAGCGTTGTTTTGGCCTTCAAAACTAAGTCGCCGACGATGGAGTAATCACGCGGAAAAACCGACCAGGTGCCGAAATTTTTCGTGGGCACCGTACGCCGAGACTGAACTGAGCCGGAAGAACACTGCGCGGAGAGAAGAAAAGCGGAATCGAACCGGTCGCAAACGTCGCTTCAGGACAGAATCACTTCGCCGTGAAGGCTACGAATGCTGCCATCCGGATTCCGGCAGAACAGACCGGTCGCCGCAGGAATCTTCAACGACGACTTTCCCCACTTGATCGGTAACGTATCCGATCAAATGAAAGTCGATCGCAGTCGATTGCAGCACGGTGTCGTCGGACAACGCAAACAAAAGTTCGAAATCTTCTCCATCAGACAACGCGGCCTGCAGACGAACGGCCCGCGAAAGTGATTCCGGAACATCGTCGTGAATCGGAATGCCGTCTTCGGACAGCAGGCCGCCAGTGCCGCTGGCTTCCATCATTCGATGCAGGTCAATGCTGAGACCATCACTGATGTCCATCATGGCATTGACTGTCGCGTTCTCCACGAGCCACATCGCCGTCTGCAGCTTTGGTTCGAACGTCAAATGCCGATGACTGGCCAGACTTCCTCCCAGTGGACCAGTCACGAACAACTTGTCACCCGGCTTTGCTCCGGATCGAAGAATCGCCTGCTGCCCCATCGGCACACCTGTCAGGCAAACATTGATTGCGAACGGCCCGTCCCATCGATTGGTGTCTCCGCCAGCAATGGTGAATCGATATTGATCGGCCAGTTCCGCCATCGCATCGTACAACTGCGACAAAAACTGATCCGGTGCAGCCATCACCCTGGGGATGGCGATGGAAATAAACGCAGCCGTCGGCCAGCATGCCATGGCTGCCAGATCACTTAGATTGACAGCCACCGCTTTGCGCCCGACAAGCGCAGCCGACGTCGTCTGCAAATCGAAGTGCACCTGATCCAGCAACATGTCGGTCACGACAACCTGCTGCTGTCCGGCTTGACAATTCAGTACCGCGCCATCATCACCAATGCCAACCTGCACAGGTGACCTGGCAGGAAAACGTTGCTGTAGCTGCTGAATGAATTGCCGTTCAGTCGTCAACGCAGGTCACGCTCCCACGTGACACGCACGCGCAGTGTTTCAAATGAACAACCATTCGACGCCAGGAGACTCTCACAAACGGAAACACTCACCAAACATCACGCAGAAGCGAGCACTATTCTCCTGCCGCGACCCGAAACCATTGCCGTGACTGGGGCTGGCAGCCCCAGTCACGAACAGATCGGGAAGTTATTTCGCGTCTGTTTCCTTGTCCGTCTCGCCAGCTCCCTTCAGCATACGAAACAGATCGTTATCCGTTGTCATGATCAAACGGGTATCGCCGCCAAGAGCGTTCTCGTAAACCTCAAGCGTTCGCTGGAAATTATAGAACTCGCCAGTGGTTTGAATCGCTTTTGCATACAACTCGATGATCTCGGCTTCCACTTCACCTTTTAGGCGTTTGCTTTGCTCTTCACCTTCACCAAGGATCTTTTCAGCTTCCGCCGTCGCCTCATTGATAATTTCCTGTTTCCGCTGTTCTCCTTCATTTCGATAGCGAGCAGAAATGGCTTCCATGAACGCCGTCAGCCGTTCGAATGCAGCCACTCTCACAGATTGTACGAAGCCGATATTACTGATTCCCACATCGACTAATTCGATTCCACGATTGGTGCCCTGATCACCAGCATCGTCAGCATCGATCAACTGCTTCTTAATCTCTTTCTGAATCATCGCCATGATGATCTCGCGACCATGACGGATCGTTGCCTGCTCACCAGCTGCAGCCAGATCCGTGGCGACATCCTCTTCTGCACCGGGCGTTGTTTCCGGAAGATCCTCCAGCCCAAACGAGTATGTCAGCTCGCGATCGGAACTCCGGACAACCTCTGATAAATCGTAAGCCGTAATTCCATCTCGAACACCAGCTCGAACACGTTGTCGAACCTGTTGTTCCGCATTGTCGACAGTCCGCATTACCTTCACGAACTGCTCCGGATCAGTGATCTTCCAAATCGCCCAGACAGAAATTTCTATCTTCTTGCCATCCTTAGTCGGCAAATCCACCAGCACATCGTTCGACGCATTAGCCCAGAACTGTCGCGTCTTGGGCAGACGGCGAACCTCCTGCACAAAGGGAATCTTAAAGTTCAGGCCAGGTTCCTTGATACTTTTGACCGGTTTCCCGAACTCGAGGACAACCGCCATTTCTCGTTCATTCACGGTGAAGATCGAAGAATAGACTAACGCGATCAACACCAGGCCAATAACGATTGCGACTGAGCCGCGAGCTTCTTTTGACACAGCCATTAGCGGCCTCCTTCGTTCAGATTCAACAGCGGCAACAGCTGCTGCAGGTCAGAATCAATGATCGTTTTGTTTTTCACAGCCGACATGACTTTCTCCATGGATTCCAGATACAGTCGCTGCCGCGTTTCTTCCGGGGCCTTCGCGTATTGCTCATATTGAGCCATCAACGCGTCGATTTCCCCCTTCACTTCCGAACGCCGCCGGGCCGAATACCCCTCGGCTTCTCGAATCGCTTTGTCTCGATCCGCACGAGCTTTGGGCAACAGCGTGTTCTTTTCCTTGTTGGCTTCGTTTTCCAGTTTGTCACGCGTCTGCACCGCTTCGTTGACCGCGGCAAAAGACGCTTTCACCTGTTCAGGCGGAGTCACTCGCTGCAGCTGCAGGTCAGTAATACGAATGCCGCATTCGTACTTGTCCAGCATATTCTGCGTCGCTTCCAATGCCTGTTCACGAATCTCGTTACGCTTGCCAGTCAGTACTTCATCGATCGAGTAGTCGCCCACAAGGCGGTTCATGACTGTTCGACCAACGATTACAATGATGTCCTGCAAATATTTGTCCTGCTCCTCGTACGAATCGTGGAACGTAAACAGATACTGCCGTGGTTCTGCGACGCGCCACTGCACTGTCCACTCGACAGCCGCAGCGTTCAGGTCACCAGTCAGCATCAACACTTCTTCTTCGTTGTACTTTCCTGTGGGGCGGTCGTCGGAGAGACCAAACGGCATGCGGACAGTGCGTTCGCGCATATCTGCAGTCATCACTTCATCCACAAACGGAATACAGAAGTGCAGTCCGGGTTCGGCAGTCGTACTGTACTTGCCAAACCGCAACACGACTGCCTGTTCGTTGGGCTGTACGGTGTACATCGACCGACTGCCCAGCAGCAACAAAGCCAGTAGCAGAAAGCCCACGATAATCAGCCGTGTCGCCTTCGCCACGTCCTCGCGGCGAAATTCGAATTGAATGTCCTTAGACATTTGTCTGCACTCTCCCTTTGAATAGGTTTCACCCCGGCGTGATCACCTGGAGCGGCGTGTAAATTGCAAATACGACGGCAGGTACGGTATGTCTCTCTCGCGTGACAAGCACGCTCAGTATATGAAACGAACAACCAGTCGACGTGAAAGGACGCACAATCGGTACACCTGACAGATTCGGCCACCTGCCGTCTATCTTAGCAAGTCTATCTGGTTTTCGTTCTCAGTACGACCGGTTAACTGCCGATCAGATCTCCCAGACTACCAGTTTGCGCGTGGACGACACACTACTGGCAGTGATTTTGACGTGAGCTGAACAACCAAAACCTGAAGATTGCGGTTACGGAAGAATTGCAGGACAGAACCATGAGTTACGACATTGCAGTGATTGGAAATGATGAAGCGGCATTCGAGATGCTGCACCTTGCCGCCGCCTCAAAACGCAAAACGCTGGCGATTCTGCCTGAAACCAACCACTCCGCGTGGTTTCTGGGACACGCGCTGCAGCGATTGGTGACGAACCTGCTGGTCGACCAGACGCCGCAACGAAAGCAAATGTTTAAGAAGACAGGTACGCCGCGATTGCTGCAGTCGCTGCTTTCGCGAGCAATCGTCAAAGAAATCGCCGATCAAACACAACTGCTGGAGAGCGTCGGCGTGGACGTGATGCTGGGCGAAACTCGCTTTCTTGGGCAACGCGACCTGGCGGTTTCACTGGGTGTGACCTGCAGCCGTGAAATAATTCAGGCGCGGCATATCGTCATCGGCACAGGCATTCGGCGGACCGCCATGCATCGTCCACTGGGGCTGATGCCGTTTCATCGACCGGAATCCCTGTTCGCCGGACAACGACTGCCAGAGACTGTGTGTGTCGCGGGCGGCGGTGAGTTCGGTGCCGGGCTATCTGCGCTGATGAGTTTATTCGGTGTGGAGGTTCGGCATATCGCTCGAGAGGACAACACGTCAACGATGTTGGAACTGGCCCTCACCAGCGGCGTCATCATCGGGTACACCCCGACCGATGTTGGTTTGCCGCACATCGGTTCTCCGGATTCTGATCAGCGGACCATCGTCGTTGACTGTCGTCGCAGTGCCGGCTTCACGGATCACCTGAGTCTGGATGCGATCAATGTTGAGGCTGATGAAAACGGAAAACTGTGGTGCGGCAGTGGATTCGAAACATGGTGCGGAGGAGTCTTCGGTATCGGTGAGGTGGTCGGATTTTCTTCGGACACCGCGTTAAAACCAACGCTGCAAGCAGAGCGAATCATGAGTCGCATTACGGACATCATTCCGCGGCCCCACCTGTTGGACGCGTTTATTCGGCATGCGAAAGCTGCGAAAGCTCCCAGAAGTCGGCTGGCGGTTGGGACGTAAATTCCAGCGTCGTGCCGAAAATCGGGTGTTGAAAACTGAGCCGTGATGCGTGCAGCGCATGACGCTTATCGGTGGGTTCTTCACCGTCGAATCGCGGCGCACTGCGGATCGTTCCGTGTGCGCCGTAGTATTCGTCTCCCACAACCGGGTGACCGATTTCGGCCAGGTGCACGCGAATCTGATGATTACGCCCCGTATGCAAAAGACACTCCACCAGTGAATAATTTCCGCAACGTTGTCGCACCACAACATCCGTCCTGGCAGAGCGACTGCGGCGCGCACCCGGTTTGGCGGACATTAGGACGCTGTTTTCTCCGGGGCGCTGTCCAATCGCAAGGTCGATAACGCGTTCCTCGAAATCCGGCTCGCCTTCAATCAACGCGAGATAGGACTTCGACGGTCTGCCTTCCTGAAAATCCGCCGAAAGCAGTCGGTGCGACAGGTGATCTTTGGTCACAACGATCAATCCACTGGTCATCCGATCCAGGCGATGCACAATGCCGGGCCTTAATATCCCTTTGGCAACCGACTGCTGGTCCAGATGCTCCTGGACAGCATTGGACAGCGTTCCCGACTGATAATCTCCCACGGGATGAGCCACCAAACCCACCGGCTTATCAATCACCAACAGCCACGGATCTTCGTAAACGATATCCAATGCGATGGCTTCGGGTGTCAGCAGTTTGTCCGGCGGTTCCAGCAAGTGGATGGCAACGCGCTGCCCTCGATGCACACGCTGGTCAGTTTCGGCTGGCAGATCGTCGATCGACACCAGGCCCGCGCCGACCATGCGATGTAGGCGCCACGACGTGTAGTTGCGCAGGTGCCTGCAGAGAAACGAATCGACGCGCACACCGCTAAGGTAGGGCTCAACGATGAATAGGTAACGATGCAAGGCAGCTGCGCTTTTCGAAAATCATGCCATTGAGCCGAGGATCAACAACCCAACGAATGCGAGGCAGACCATTCCACTGAAGATCAGACCCAAAATTGCAAACAGTTTCCTGCAGTTTGCCTGAAACATCGCAGCGAGCCCCAGGATAATCGATATCAGAATCAGGCCTCCGCATCCGATCGCGCCGAGTCCCACCAGAATCAATCCTGGATCATTCTCCGGCAGTGCGCCAACGTCCTCACTGATCATCAGGACAGACGCAACGATCACCGCGACGCCGGCAAAGCCACCAAGCAGACTGGTCACGAATGATGCAATTCCGAGCCCCGAATGGAGCGTGGGCTCGTTGTCATAGTACATCGAATCAAAAGGGTTTTCTGACATCACTTTCTCACAAGCCTTGGATACGGCTGCAAATCCTGTCGCGAATCAGCATACTACTTTCCGCGGATCGTTTTTCCTATCGCCTCGCAGACACGGTAAGCAGAAAGCCCCATGAAATATTTCCTACTTCTGCCGCACCTGCTGCTTCTCACGAGCCACACGAGTTTCGCCACCGAACAAACGACCGATTGCCAGGTGATCGACGAAAAGCTGCATCACATACGAAATGGCGACGCACGCGAGTGGTCCGATTTTCCTCTACAGACGTCCAACAGCAGCTACGAGGTCACATTCAAAAGCGAAATCAATGCAAGTGCCCGAACTTTGTGCCTGACTCAGACCGACGTTAAACAGAACTGGGACATCGCACTGAACGGCAGCAAACTCGGACGACTGCATCGCGACGAAAATCCCACCATCGGCTTTTGGACGATTCCGAAGAGCACCGTCATTGATGGAGACAACGTACTTTCAATTTCGACGAAGGCGAAGGAACCCGACGACGTTCGCGTTGGACGAGTCCACATCATTGATGCGTCTATGAATTCCGTTCTGAATGAAGCGGGGTTAGAAGTGACCGTTCACGACGCGGACACCGGCGATTCTGTTCCCTGCCGAGTCACCATCATCAGCCAAGAGGCTCTGATGACAGTCGGCGCGGGATCGACGGATGAAATGGCGGTCCGACCGGGCGTCATCTACTGCAATGGCACAGCAACCTTTGGACTTCCAGCCGGTGAATACGAAATCGTTGCCAGTCGTGGCCCCGAGTACAGCATCGACAGCCGCAGCATCTCGATCAGGTCAGCAGACTCGCAGCACATCGATCTCACAATTCGTCGCGAAGTCCCGACCACTGGCTTCGTTGCCTGCGACACCCACGTGCATACCCTGACACATTCCGGTCATGGCGATTCCAGTGTGCGCGAACGTATGCTGACGCTGGCCGGGGAAGCTATCGAACTCCCCATCGCCACGGATCACAACAAACATATTTCTTATGACGAAATCGCCGCCGAGCTGGACGTTGACTCTCATTTCACGCCCGTGATTGGCAACGAAGTCACCACAAAGATCGGCCACTTCAATGTGTTCCCCGTCGCCAGCGTCGACACCCTCATCCCCGATTACAAAGCCGACAACTGGGACGACATTTCCAAAAGCATCTACACCACGCCAGACGTTAAGATCGCCATCCTGAATCACGCCCGCGACATTCACAGCAATTTTCGCCCGTTCGATCCGAAACATCACATTTCGGTTACGGGCCAGAACCTCGACGGCGGGAAATTGCAGGCGAACGCCATTGAAATCATTAACTCCGGCGCTCAGCAGACAGACATGATGACGCTGGTTCACGACTGGATGGGACTGCTCAACGCCGGACTGCAGATCACTCCCGTCGGCAGCAGTGATTCGCATGATGTCGCCAGATATATCGTGGGGCAGGGCAGAACGTACATTCGCTGCGACGACGGCAATCCGGGCAGGATCAACGTCACCGACGCGGTCGAAGCGTTTGTCGCTGGTCGAGTCGTCGTGAGCTGTGGACTGAACGCCGACATTCGTGTCAACGAACAATTTGGTGTCGGCGACACGGTGCCTCAGTCGAGTCATTATCGCGCTGAGATCGACGTCAAGGGGCCGTCGTGGATCGAAGCGGATCGCGTTGATATCTTCGTCAACGGCGTTTCGGTTTCCGTGCGAAACGTGCGAGACGAAAACCGAGGCAAACCAGGCGTGAAAGAGACGATCGAAATCGACCTGCCGATTTCAAAACAACAGGATGCGTTTGTGGTTGCAGTCGTTAGCGGACCTGGCGTGAGGAAGCTGCACTGGCCAATCGCCAGGCCTTATCAGCCAACTTCACCAGACTACACGCCGCGGTGCATGGCCATCACCGGAGCGATCTGGATTGATGCCGATGGAGACGGCGTTCGAACGGCAGCGAAAGCTTACGCTGAACAGCTCTACATTCAGGCCAATAACAAACCGGCGGATTTGATATCGAAGCTGCAGGACTACGACCGCGCCGTGGCGCTGCAAGTGGCAGCAAAGCTCATGGGCATTGACGAAGAGGCGTTTATTGCGGACGTCCTGCCGATTGCTCGAAAAGCTCCGCCAACAGTCGCGACCGCCTTTCAGGATTACGCCGATCTGTGGCGACAATCCAAACGAGCACAGGTCGGAGCCGGGACGGAATAGCTCCGTATTTTTCGGTGTGCCACTGGCTTTGCCAGTGCCCCGGTGCGGCAAAAACACTGGCAAAGCCAGTGGCACACCGCGCCCATCCCCAGCGGAACCTTACTCAGCTTGCCGTATAAACAACCATACAGAACCGTGGCGACTGTACGCTTTGGGCGCAGGATTCGCCTGACGCCACAACGCGACACATGTCTCAGCTAACGCCGCCACCTTCACCTCACGGATGCTTCGGCCGGATTCAGTCTCATCCGCTGGAACTTCTCGCATCGTCCTCCATTCGTCGCAGACTGCTCGTTCTTTTGCCAAAGCGATGACTCGGGCTGCGGCTTCTTCCGGCGAACGCTTGATCACAGAACGCTGAGCACTCAACATCCACGAATCGCCAATCAACAAATCAAGTTGTCCATCGTTGTTGTAATCGCAGACGCACAAGCGGATGCGCTGCGTC
>CALFOL010000436.1 GCA_937919915.1 uncultured Planctomycetaceae bacterium | reverse complement strand
TATTACAATACTGAATTCCCGGATAGACTCTGAGTGCTTCGTGCTGAATAAATTCGGTGGTGGTATTCAATGGCCTCACGGAAATCCATATAAGCTAAGCTAAGCTAAGCTAAGCTAAGCTAAGTGTTTTTACTCAATGGTGAGTTAAACTCATTCAGCTCGAGGATTCGTCCCATGAAGTGCGCGCATTGTAATAACGATAATTATTTGCATGTCAGTGCCAGCAAAGATCGGCTGTTCTATCGATTCTTGCTGCGGCGATGTCTGCGATGCCATTATTGCGGTTATGGTTTTTTTGGCACCGATTTGGCGAGCCGTCAGGTAAGCCCGACGTCGGGCATCGTTTAGGACATTAGTCCTCGTCTTTTGAGCTCTGCGACGACCTGCTGGACGATTGCCGAAACGTCCGTAGAGTTGGGGATCGGGACCGAATCGATTGCGCAGCCACCGATTGGCTGATCGGTGAACCCATGAGCAGAAAGCATGCATTGCAGTTCTTTGCTAAGCGCTGTTAAGTCCGTTCGCTGTTCCGATGACATCGGCTGCCTGCCCTGCCCCATGTCAAAGCCTCGCAGATTCACAGCGGCGCGAAAGCCCTCGGGAAATTCGGCCGAGTAGATCATGGTATCGAACAGCCGAACCAGGTCGTATTGAATCTGCCGAGCTTCGTCGATCTTATAGCTGGTTGTCAGATCGTAGAGTTTCCGTGTGAGTTCCGGAACGACTCCAGAACTGGCGTTTGTACCGCCATCGCAGCCCACCAGAATCATTGGCATCAGGGCTGCGTCCCAGCCCGTAAGGAACGAGAAATCCGGCCGGTTTGGTTTGACTGCCTGGATCATACGAATCATGTGCGGGATTTCGCCCGATGAATCTTTGATTGCAATGATGCGTTCACATTCTTCCGACAATCGCTGAATCGTCGGGACGTCAATCGGGCTGGCGAACATCGGTATGTTGTACAGCGTCACGTCGATGGGCGTGTTGTCGCCGATCTCCTTGAAGTAGGCATAAACGCTCGCAGGGCTCAGTTTATAGTAGAACGGCGCGACGATCGCGACGGCGCGGATGCCCAGTGACGCGTAGTATTCACAGGCTGCGAGCGTTTCTTTGACATTCGCTTCTGCGGCACCTGCCAGAATGGGAACGCGACCTTTTGTTTGATCGGCGATAATTGCGACAATACGCCGACGTTCCTCTGGCGTGAATCGCGTGAATTCACCCGTCGAGCCGTTCGGATACAAACCGTGTACGCCACGTTCGATCAGCCAGTCGACATACCGACGGAGTTCTTCTTCATTGATTCCACCGTTGGGCGAATACGGGACGAGGTTTGGCGTGAAAATGCCCTGTAGGCGTGGTTGCGTCATAATTTCTGTTTCTTCCCGAACAGCTTCTTAGTCGTGGTTTGATGTTGGATTTTTCGTCGGCCTCTGGCCCAGAAACAGGACCACGCCGATACAGGCCATGGAACTGATCGGCAGGCAAAGCCACCAGGGGACACCGAATCCGATTGGAAGGTACCCCAAAAGAATGGAACACACTGCGATGAGTAGTGCGTAGGGTAATTGAGTGGCCACATGCTGCAGATGATCGCATCCGGCCGCAGCTGATGAAAGAACTGTTGTGTCAGAAATTGGCGAACAATGGTCTCCAAAGATCGCACCCGCCAAAATCGCTCCGACTGTTGCCAGAAATATTGGATCATCTGCTGACGCGGGCGAAGTCGCAGATCCGAGAAGGCTCCAGGCCAACGGGATAAACAACGGAAGCAGTAATGACATCGTTGTAAAGGAACTACCGATGGATACAGCGATGGCACCTGCGGTCAGGAATGCCACCGTTGGCAGAAAGGCGGGCGAAATGCTGTCTCCAACCTGCGAGATAATGTAGCCAGAAGTGTTCAGTTTCTCCAGACCGCAAACGTCCGCAATCGACCAGGCCAGAATCAAGACAATGATTGCGGGGATCATTGAACCAATTCCGGCGACCCAGCTGGCAGAACATTCAGTCATCGTCATCTGACGGCTTGCGCATGGCAGGATCACTGCGACAGTTGAAGCCCCCAGCGCTGCATACAGTAGCAGGCGGTAAGCGTCGACATCCTGCAGGAATCCGACAATGACAATTGCGACCAGGATCGCGACGGGAAGAATTGCGAACCAGACAGAGGTTCCCGTTGAACGTGTTCGTTCTGTTGGCAAGCCGGAGCCGTTTTTCAGGGCCAGCCGTTCGGCCTTTAACATAGGGCCGAAATCCCGACCGCAAATTGCGATCGTGGCGACGGTGACGATCGCCAGCAGTGGGTAGATACGAAACGGGATTGTCGCGAAGAAAACTTCAGCGGCCTCGGCTTCAATCTGAGCAGTCTGCAGACTCTTTTTGACCTCGCCGATTTCGAATGCTGTCCATGTCGACAATGCCAGCCCAGCGACCGGAGCGGCAGTCGTATCAATCAGAAACGCAAGCTTAGCCCGTGAGATTTTCAAATTGTCGCAAAGCGGTCTCATGGAACTGCCGATCAGCAGCGTGTTTGCGTAGTCGTCAAAGAAGACAATCAAGCCCGTCAGCCAAGTCAGGACCTGGCCTTTCTGCCGCGTGTCTGCGAACTTCGCCATGCGATCCACAACGGCGGTTGTTCCGCCACTTTGATTCATCAGACTAATCATCGCTCCCAGCAGGACGGTGAACAAAATGACGGATCCGTGATCTGCGTCAGTCAACTGGCCGACAATGACGTTGCAGAGCTCGTCAATACTGTTCGTGATTTCGAAGTCTGAAAGCAGCAGGCAGCCGCAGAAAGTTGCCAGCAGCAGCGCGAAGTTCACTTCTTTGAAGACGACGGCCAGTCCGATAGCGATGACCGGCGGCGTCAGACGCAGCCATGGCAGCCGTTCGAGTAGTGTTAGCGTTGTGTCCTGGTCGATGATCATTGATCAGCGAGGCTCCGAGCATTATTCGACGGGCAGGACAACCACAAATCGGTTGCCTTCTTGCAGTGATTCCTGCGTTAAAATTCCGTTGTGCATTCTGACAATTTGCCAGCAGTGACACAGGCCAAAACCAAGTCCCCGGCCGGCCTGTCGACCAGAGAAAAAAGGATCAAACAGATGGCGTCGAATTTTCTCAGGAATTTTGGGGCCGTTATCTGTCACGGTGATGCTGGCGGCAAAGTCCGCTTCACGACTGATTTCAATCACGATCTGCTTATCGCCGTCATTGTCCTGCACCGCTTCACAGGCGTTTCTCAGCAGATGAGCGATGAGTGTTGAAACCTGGGCGTTGTCAGAGAATGTCGTGATCTGCGGATGCGACGCCCTGAGTTCGATCCATTCTTCACAGCCAGCAAAGGCGGAGTTAAGATCGCTCACAAGTTTTTTCGCAATCTGGACCAGGTCGCATTCTGTAAATTCGGGCTGCGGCGGTCGGGCGAACAGCATCGTATCGCCAATCATATCCCGAATTCGCCACGCCTGTGCCCCAATCGTTTCCAGCGGCTGACGATGTTCAGCCCGATCTTCACGCTTTAGCAGGAGTTGTGCTTGTCCAATGATGCTGCCCAGAGGATTGTTGATTTCATGCCCTGCTCCGGCTGCGAATTCGGCCATCGCTTCCATATGCTCGGGATTTGCGAATGACGTGACTGGTGTAGTCCACCTCGAAAGAAGTTTGCGACTGATGGCCTGCACCAGATCAATACGATCTTCTTCAACCTTCGCTTCGTCCAGATTCACCAATACTGCTGACAGATGTTCGGGCCAGCACAGAATCTGGCTGGGATCTTCGATAACACACGGGCCCTTCGGGCCGAATAGTCGTTCCGGCCGCAGCAACCAAGAAACGGACGCGGCTTCGCGTCCGACATAGATCGTTAGATGGCTGTCATCCCGCTGTCCGTGCGCCACAATGCAGGAGGTCGTGGAATCGAATACCGCAACGGCAACCCGTTCTGCTCGAACAAAATTCATCCACGCAGCAGCACAGGCCAGCGCTGCATCTTCGGCGGTGGAAGGAGATACCAACGCCTGCAGAATTTCGAGGTCCCAGTCTTCCTGGTCACCTTCGTCGGCTGGAAGAGGGGATGATGTTTTTCTGGAGACGTCCATTCAGCGGTTCGTGTCGTTCCGAAAGCTGGTGACCAAGAAACGAAAACAGCGGTCGCCACGAAGCGACCGCTGAATATTAGTTGAGAATTGTTGTCGCCCCCAGCAATTTGACGTATCAGAAGGCCGGTGACAAGTCAGGTGTGATGCTATTACGCCGTCAACTGTTCGATATCCAGAAGTCGGCAGATTCGCTCGATCATTTGATCAACTTCAAACGGCTTCTGCAGAAAATGATCTGCCCCTGAATCCTTGAGATCCTGAATCTTATCCTGTTCAACCATTCCACTGATGCAAATGATGCGGACATCATCCAGGGTGGAATCGCTGCGGACTCGTTGACAGACTTCCTTGCCGTTGATATCCGGCAGCATCACGTCCAGCACGATGATGTCCGGATGATACTCCTTCACCATCATACCGGCGTCGAAGCCGTTGTTGGCGACTCGCGTTTCGAATCGCCCATCCGCTTCAAGTGCGTCGACGATCAGTTCCACCAACTCTTCGTCGTCATCGACGATCAGAGCTTTTCGTTTGCCGCTTTCCAGGGCATCCGTGGGGATCCCGTTGTCCTTCATAAACTTATAAAGGATGTCGCGGGGAATGCGTCGAAATCGAGAACCCGGAACCCGGAATCCCTTCAATTGTCCAGAATCGAAACAGCGAATAATTGTCTGCTGACTTACTTTGCAGATCTTCGCGGCTTCTCCCGTCGTAAAGACTGTCTTCATGCTTCACAATCCGTTCTGTGATGAGCGATGAGCTACCTTACGGTAGTTGTGCACATCCGACTCCCGTCGGACACCATCCGTGTATCGCCAAGAACAAAATTAACTATCCGAAGCGAAATCGTTTCGCCTGGAGATCTTTGGACAATCAAACTGTCGAACTTCGCCAAACTGTCTCACTCTTGGTAGTCCCCTTAGCTTTCTTGTTCCTCAACAGTCCCGATTGTATCTATTCGCAGAAGTCGGTCAACGGGAGTTTTGGTGACGCAGATCACCTGCCTTATCATACTTGCAGAATATGCTGGTACTTACCGTGCTTATCTAGGCAGACGATTGTACGTTTCGTTGTTCTTAAGGATTGTTTTTGTTCTTAACGTGTTGATATGTATTGGTTTACGATTATTCGGAAGAAGTGTTTTCTGATTTTTCACCAGCTCTGATGTACATCATCAAAACCGCGATGTCCGCCGGCGTGATGCCGCTGACCCTGCTCGCCTGCCCAACGGTGGTCGGCTGCAGCTTGCCTAACTTCTCCCGAGCCTCATGGCGCAGCTGAGGAACTCCGGAGAAACTGAAAGTCGCTGGAATTCGCACGCTATCCACTTTCTGCAGCTTAGCAATCTCGGCCTCTTGCCGCCGGATGTAGCCTGCATACTGAACTTCGATTTCCACGTGGCGTTTGCAGAGGTCAGAAACTGCCAACTGCGCCAGCTCGGGACTCATTTTTTCAACGTCGCTCCAGCCGATTTCGGGTCGTCGCAGCCATTCTTCCAATGTGTTTCCCTGGTGCCGTGTATTCATGATGGCAGCTTGCGCGCGGAGAATTTCTTCTTCATGCGTTTTCAGTTTAGCGGCGCGCTCACTGCAGACAGTACCGAGTTCGATGCCTAGCGGAGTCAGTCGTCGATCGGCGTTGTCCTGTCGAAGCAGCATGCGATATTCCGCCCGTGACGTGAACATGCGGTATGGTTCGTCGACGCCTTTCGTCACGAGGTCATCGACCAGCACGCCCAGGTACGCCTGACTGCGATCAAGGATGAAAGGTTTTCGCCCAGCAACTTTCAGAGCCGCATTAATGCCTGCCAGAAGTCCCTGCCCAGCCGCCTCTTCATAGCCCGTCGTTCCATTGAGTTGTCCGGCAAAATACAGACCTTCAATCCTGCGTGTTTCCATGGTGGCGAATAATTGCGTCGGTGGTGCGAAATCATATTCAACGGCATAGCCGAATCGCATGATATCAGAGTTTTCCAACCCAGGGATCATGCGGATCATTCGATCCTGTACGTCTCTTGGCAGACTCGTTGAGATGCCGTTGCAGTAATATTCGAGCGTGTTGCGGCCCTCGGGTTCCAGGAAAATCTGGTGAGAACTCTTGTCGGCGAATCGTACGACTTTGTCTTCAATCGACGGACAGTATCGCGGACCGGTGCTTTCAATCTGTCCGCTGTACATTGGAGCGCGAGACAGGTTGGCCTGAATCAGAGCGTGCATTTCCGGAGTCGTCGCAGTCAGATGGCAGTCCATCTGTGTCTGTGTGATTTTATCTGTCAGGTAGGAAAACGGTTGAGGATGATCGTCGCCCGGTTGTGGTTCACACTTCGAAAAGTCGATGGTACGCCCGTTGATGCGGGCTGGAGTCCCCGTTTTGAAGCGTTGTAATTCGAACCCCAGCCCCAGCAACTGCCCGGAAATTCCGTGCGCCGATTTTTCACCTGCTCGTCCACCTTCCGACTGGGTTTCGCCGGTGTGCATGATGGCCTTCAGGAATGTCCCTGTTGTCAGGATCACTGTTTTCGCTGTGTAGCTTGTTCCGCCAGCAACCCTGACGCCGGTGATTTTTCCGTTTTGGGTCTCCAGTCCCTCCACCAGTTCCTGTCTCAGGCTCAGGTTTTCCTGTTGTTCGACGCGCCACTTCATCTCGAACTGATACGCCTTTTTGTCCGCCTGTGCTCGCGGACTGTGCATCGCAGGGCCTTTGCCACTATTGAGCATGCGAAATTGAATTCCGGTCGCGTCGATGATTCGCCCCATCTCTCCACCGAGAGCATCGATTTCGCGGACGATCTGTCCTTTCGCCACGCCGCCAATTGCCGGATTGCAGCTCATCTGCGCGACCGTATCGCAGCTCATTGTCAGCAAGGCGGTTCTGGCACCAAGTCGTGCTGCGGCCAGAGCTGCTTCGACACCCGCGTGGCCAGCGCCGACAACAACCACGTCGAAATTGTAGAAATCCAGTGAGCTCATAGTCGAAAGTCTTCTTTAGACGGCGGCGACACGCAGTTTGCCGAGTCAAACGTGCGCTGGGTTCAGATAAAAAATCCCGGCCGTGTTTTTCGTAAAACGGGCAACCTGTCCCTGCACGATCCACAGGACTCCTCAGCTACAGTTCACGTCGGACCTCACACTAGAACAGTGTCGGCTGTGGATGGTTGCCTGCAATCGTAGGTGGCGGATCTTCCGGCGGTTTCCTGCCAACATGTTGCCATCCAGCTGCCGTTACCACGCGGCCCCGTGGCGTGCGTTGGATTAGTCCTTCTCGCAGCAGATACGGTTCGATTTCGTCCTCCAGCGTATCCGCCGGAATGTTGATCGTATGAGCGATCGCCTGAACACCAGCCGGACCACCACTGAAGACAGTGATCACGGTTTCGATGTACTGGCGGTCAAGGTCTTCCAGGCCTCGCGAATCGACGCCTTTCATCTTTAACGCTCGATTGGCGATTTCCAGCGTGATCTTTCCGTCAGCTCGTGCATCAGCATAGTCTCGCGTCCACAGCAGCCAGTTGTTGGCTTTGCGCGGGGTGCCTCTTGAGCGTAACGCGATTTCGCGAGCCGCGTCTTCGGTGATTGTTGTTCGCAGTTTACTGGCGTTGCGACAGACAATTGTGGTGAGTTCTTCCAGCGTATAGAAACTCAGGTGTTCGCGATTGACGAAGCGGTCACGCAACGGTGCGGTCAGCATACCACTCCGAGTCGTCGCACCGATCAACGTGAACGGCTGTAACTGCATGTTGATCGTCCGCGCGTTGAGTCCGTCACCAAGTGTGATGTCGACGCGAAAATCTTCCATTGCCGGATAGATGAATTCTTCGACGGCCGGCGGCAGGCGGTGGATTTCGTCGATGAACAGCACCGAACCTTCGCTGGCGTTCGTAAGATACGGCAGCAGATCTTTGGGGGCACTCAGCGATGGACCGGCGGTGATCTGAAAGTCCGTACCCAGTTCTTTGGGTATCACACTGGCCAGCGTTGTTTTGCCAAGTCCCGGCGGACCGTCAAGCAGTAAATGGCCTAACGGTTGTTTTCGCATTCTGGCCGCCTCCAGCAATATGCGGATACGTTCGACGACCGCCGTCTGACCGATTACGTCACTGAGCCGCGATGGCCGCAGTGCCTCATCGAATTCCGGTTGGTCCGGATTGTCTTCGAATGCAGAACCCGTAGCCGGCGGTTTGGGGGGCTTTGATCCCGAACCACCAGAGGAAAGTCGATTTGAGTCATCATCATCGTCTGATTGTCGAATTGTCGTTTCTCTGGCCATCCGGCGTTCGCCATCAATTCCTGCATGATGTCTTGGGGAGCTGCGTCGCGGAATGCGACACAAAATCGTGCTGGCCGCATCGCCAGTCGCTCAACGTTGTGGCTACCTGTCCGGCTCTGCGTTTGCCGAACCGATTTTGTCCGTCAGCCGCTTTACGATTTCTTTGTCCGGAGAGTCAGACTTGTTTTCTTCATCAAGTGCCTCCTGCCATGTTTCGGTTGCCTGCGTGGATTTTTTGAGAGCCTGCTGCACATCACCCAGATGTTCAATAATTGTCGAGTCGCGATAGTCCGGATCCGAGTTGGCTTTTTCCAGAACCTTCTCTGCTTCTTCGTGCTTACCTCTGCGATACAGGACCCAACCCAGGCTGTCCAGATAGGCCTTATTATCGGGCTCAGCGTCCACAGCAATGCGAATCATCTTCTCTGCTTGTTCAAGATTCTTGTTTTGTTCTGCGTACAGATATCCCAGGTCATTGTTCACACCAGGGTTTTCCGGGTCCAGTGCGTAGACTGCTTGCAGAATCTTCTCACCATTGACCATGTCGCCGTTTTGGACGTGAGCGTTTGAAAGTGCCATCCGGCCACGTCGAGCCGTTTCCTGACTTAGTTCCGGCATCTCAAGGAGTTCTGTGTAGGTAGCGATCGCGTCCTTCCACCGTCCGAGTTGCGAATACAGTCCACCGAGCAGGATACGGCTGTCAGATTCAAGTTTCGGATCGCCTTCAGACAGCTTGATTGCAGACTTCAGAGTGACTTCGGCTTTCTCAGGTTGATCTGCCTGCAACTGCAGCAATCCCAACTGGTTTACCAGCAATGGACTTTGTGGGGCAAATCGAATGGCACTTTGAATTGCCTCGATTGCGTTCTCGAAGTTTTCGTTTCGGCCTTCAACCACAGACAAGCGATACAGAGTCATCACCCTTTCGTTGTCCGGAAGTTCCTGAATTGCCAGCATCTGGCGAAATGTATTGGCTGCTTCGATGTACTTGTCCCGACTGTACTGATTCATACCTAACTGGCTAATGGCTTCGATTCGCAGACGAGGATCGGGATTTTTCTCCAGCGTCGCCTGCAGCAGTTTTCCTTCAGCGTCATACAGCTTCAGTGCATCAGCGATTTGACTATAAAAGAAAATCGCATCTGGACGCTGCTCAACGGAATCGTCCGCAACCGTCGTAACGAGTGTTTTTGCAAATTCCTCGTTCTGCGCAATTCGCTCAATCAACGGCACTAGTTCCTGACGCTGGATTCGCGCTTTAAGTGCCTTGTTGACGCTGCTCATCAGCGACGTCGCATCACGATTCAGGACGTCCACGCGAATCAGGCCAATGTAAGCGTCAGCGTTACCGGAGTTGGCGATGACATCCTGATAAACTTTGGCTGCTTTGTCGCCCTCACCTTTGTCGACCAGCAAGTCACCGAGAAACATGTTGACGGCGTCCGAATCGGTGGTGTTCTGATTCAGGTCTACCAGCTTCTTCTCAAGTTGGTCACCCTGCGACTTTGCTTCGTAGATATCGGTGAGCAGTTCTAGCGCCGGTCGACTTCTGCGATTCGATTCGAAGTATCGATTCAGATTTTTCTCTGCATCGTCAAGCAGATCTTTTCTGTACTCAGCCAATGCAAGCCAATAGTGATCGTCGCCCGGTTTGTTTTCGTTGATGCCGATCAGAGCCTTGAACGCCACAATGGCTTTGTCGTTGTTACCTGTCTGCAGCATAATTCGGCCGACAGGTTCATAGCCCGTGATGCTGTCGCTCAGAAGCGCCTGGTGCTGGCGAAAATCGAGCCCAAAATCTTCCGGCTTCTGCAACGCGTCCAGAATGACTCCGAAACTTTCTGCTGCCTTGGCGGCATCCTGTGTCAACAGATGAATTCTTCCGCGGATACTGTGGAGACTCACATAGGCAGCAGATTTCTTATCCAGCGTTTTCGATTCCAATGCACCTTCGATCAGAGCCGTTGCTTCCTGAGGTTTGCGTTGAGCGAGCAACATTCCAGCAAGTTCAAGACGCATCTCGTAATCGTCGGGATCCAGTTCAATGGCCTTGCGGGCCATCACTTCAGCCTGTGTGGCTCGCCCCAGACGTCGAAGAAGAATTGCGTGAGCCCGGACGGGTTCTGGTGCAGTGGGGTCGGCCGCCGCAGCGCGGACGAACGCCTTGATGGCATCCGTGAGATTTCCATCTTTCTGCGCTGCAATTCCTTCCATGTAGGCAGCGCGGGCCTCGATCTTCTTAGGATCCTGTGACTCGACAGGATCTTTGAGTTCGGGGACCGCATCGTCAGCAGGTTGTTGCTGTATTGGCAGGGGCTGCTCTTGCAGTTCCGTTTGTGCCGCTGGTGGTTGTGCCGCGTTACAAAAGGGAACCGAGTCAGCAATGCCAAGGAGTGCGAAGAACAGAATTCCTGTCCTGTTAGTGCGAAGGTGTGACATCTTTGAGAGCCGTTACTGTGCTGGGAAATCGGTAAATAACTCTCGTCCCACCGCGGAGTCGAGTGATATGCGTCAGCGCAGATTGTCGCGGATTTCTCTACGAATGAGAAGGTGCGGCGTGGGACTTCGTGAAAAGAACGATACTCTGCCCCTCGCCAGCCCTGATCCCTATTTCTTTTTCTTAGCGGATTTGGGCTTGGCTGTGGCCGATTTTTTTACAGGATTCCTGGCTGCGGATTTGCTGGCCACCTGTTTCTTTGCAGGAGCAGTTGGTCTCTTTGAGGCAGCTTTTTTGGCTGCGGTTTTTTTTGAATCGACCTTTGGGGGAGTTGTCGTAGATTGCTTTTTCGCAGGTGCCGCCGCGGCTTTTTTGGCTGCGGATTTTTTTGAATCGACCTTTGGGGGAGTTGTCGTAGATTGCTTTTTCGCAGGTGCC
>CALFOL010000435.1 GCA_937919915.1 uncultured Planctomycetaceae bacterium | reverse complement strand
TCCACATCAAAATACAGATTGCTGACCGTTGCCAGATTGCTGAAGGGAGACATCATCCGCTGCATGAGCAGCCCACTGCCCGATGGCCAGACGATGAACGGAAGGACTCCCATCATCGTCATCAGGCCAGCAACGCCGCAGCGACGGCGTGTTTTTCCACGATCAACCACACTGTTGTCAGCAGCCAGCGACAAACGCTCAGAAACCTGGCGCCGCAGGTGATGCCGCATCAGAGCCGAACCCGCTTCTCCCGTTGTTGTCCCCGGTCGTTCGATGGAAATCAGCGTCGCCAGGCTTTCGTTAAGTTCAGGCGTCGACAGGTCCACAGCTGCCGCCAATTGTTCGGCCGGCAGCGATCTTCTCAACGGCGCAATTAAAGACTTCCACGTCGCTGCTGCGACCACCACCACGAAGCTGCCCAACGCAATTGCGCGCGCGATCGAAGGCAGACCGATCAGGTAATCCAGCAGCGCAGCACAGATGACGCAGGTGACAATCACGGTCGCGATTGTTGCGAGGCCAACCAGCACCGTATGCAGAAAAATCTGTCGGCGGCATTTGTCCAGAATCTGCTGAATAGGTCGCTGATGACTCGATTGAGCTGCAGACATACAAATTTCCGTGAAACAAGTGTCTTTGAATTACGCTGCTGTTTGATGAATACGAATAATCTGTTCGACTCCGAGAACCCCGCTGGTCCCTGAGAACGACGCCAATTGTACACCCCGCGCCGGAATTCGGTACCACTTCCTGTGTTCTGGCCGTGTAGTGATTCCAAATTCACGAATTATTGCTCAATTGTCTGTTTTTCAGCACAGGGATTGAATGCGCGGGATTGTTGCTGAATACTTCCCAGCCTCCCGAAATTTCCAACGTTTCAGCCCCTCGCCTGCAAAGACCAATTCTCCCGGTTGAACGGGAAACCATAACGGACAACAGCGGCCAAATACGAAAGCACGGAATCATGAACACCGACGCGAAACTGATTCAGGACGTCAACATCAAGGACACTCAGGCTCTGACGTCCCCAAGCGAATTGAAAGACAAGCACCCACTGACGGAGGGTGTTGCGAAGTTTGTCTACGAATCACGCAACGCGGTGAAGCAGATCCTGAAGGGTGAGGATCGCCGAGTGTTTGCAGTGGTCGGTCCGTGTTCGATTCACGATCCCGAAATCGCCATGGAGTATGCTGGCAAGCTGGCCAAAGTGGCGGAAGCCGTCAAAGATCGAATTTTCGTGGTCATGCGAGTTTACTTCGAGAAACCGCGAACGACAGTCGGCTGGAAGGGACTCATCAACGACCCAGGCCTGAACGATACGTTCGACATCTCACGCGGTCTGAATCTGGCGAGAAAGATCCTGCTGGACGTTAACAAAGCCGGCGTCCCTGCGGCCACGGAGATGTTGGAACCAATCACACCACAATATATCGCCGATCTCATTACCGTCGGTTCTATCGGAGCACGTACAACGGAATCACCGACTCACCGACAAATGTCGAGCGGTCTGTCGATGCCGATCGGTTTTAAGAACAGCACCGAAGGGAGTCTGGAAGTCGCGACGAACGCAATGAGCGCCGCGCGGGCAGAACATAGTTTTCTGGGCATCGATAACGACGGCAAAATCTGCATCGTGAACACCGCTGGCAATGACATGGGCCACCTGATTCTGCGTGGAGGTCGCACAGGGCCAAACTACGATGCCGCCAGCCTGGCAGAAGCGGTTCAGCTGCTGGAGAAGCAGAACCTGCCACCACGATTTGTCGTTGACTGCAGTCACGCGAATTCAAATAAGGATTTTACGCGGCAGCCGGAAGTCTGGAACGATGTCATTCAGCAGCGTGCAAACGGCAACGATACAATCGTGGGGCTGATGCTGGAAAGCAATCTGAAGGCCGGTCAGCAGTCACTGGGCATTGACCCCAGCACGCTGGAATACGGCGTTTCAATTACGGATGGCTGTATCAGCTTCGAGCAGACCGAAGAACTGCTGCTGTCGGCTCACGCAGCTCTGGCTGGCTGCACTTCATAGTGACTGGGGTCTCCAGTCCCAGTCGTTGATGAGTAAATAGACTGCGGCTGGAAGGCCCGGTCACGGATCGCTACGAGATCCGCGTCAGTCCGGTGCCTTGTCGTGCGGCGAAGCGAAAGAAGGTCTCCCCTCCCTGATTCAAAGCGTCTGTGGAAAACAGATTGGCTGCTTCATACAGCTGATTAGCACTGCGGTCACCACTTTCGGAGACAACAACATTGCCCGTTGCGTCAACGGTGTCCAGCGCGCCTCCGCCCTGCAACGTGTAGTCCCAGCCGTGAGTCTTAAAGAAGTCACCATTGCGGGCTTCTGCATCAGCATCAACAGTCAATCCCCACAATCCATGTGGAGCCACGTTGTCACTGAACGGATTGACAGCGTCCAGTTTCATGTCGTACCAGCCTTCACAGTCGTCCATTACAGGTTCTGCAAGGTCGATGTAATTGCCATCTTCGTTCAGCACTACGCTGCCATCGATAGATTCGGCAAAGACAACGACCTCTTGTTCCCCGTCGTTTTCCGGAAACCAAACATCTTCGGTCAACAGGTCAGCAGTGGTGGTGACAATGATGTCGTCCCCATCGATATCCGGGGTTGTCATATCCCACTCAACAGCGGGAAGTTCGAGTTCTACGAATTCCGCGTCCAGCGATTCTACTGCTGCGTTCTCAGTTACTGATTCAACGGTATCCGATGCGACATCCTTGTTCTTCTCA
>CALFOL010000434.1 GCA_937919915.1 uncultured Planctomycetaceae bacterium | reverse complement strand
CGCCGCAACAGCTCCACTGGAAACGATGACGACCTTTCGCCCGGTTCGCAGGACACGATCAATCTGATCAGTCAGATGCTGTATGCGCCCGCGGTCCAGTTGATCGTCGTCGTCGCGCGTAAGCACATTCGACCCGACCTTAATGATCAGTGTCTCGCAGGAATCGAAGACCTCCTGTCTAACCGTGTTTGGCATTGTTGTGGTTCAATTTCTAAGAGCACACCCAGGCAAGACGCAGAATCCTCGTCCACAGCTAAGACGTGAGACGATCCTGGCCGGATTCCCTGCTGGAATGTGTCAGTTGCCTGCGACGTCGGCCTTTTGTTCAGCGGTTGCTCTGATTTGCTGGATTTCAAGCTGCCTCGCGGAACGCTTTTCGTCGGTAAAAAACGTCTCAATCGTTTCAGAGAAGGTCTTACACAATCGATCGGCCATCGTGTTTCTGAGATTCCGAAGTTTCGATTCTCTTTCGGAACTGACGCGAATGTTACTGGCTTGCTCCAGAAAATACTCTTTGCCCGGCACACTCTTGTAAGTGTATAACAACTCCTCCACGAGTGTGGTATTACCGGCTTCTGCCGCTTTTTTGGCGCGAGCAATCGTCACCTCGCGCAACGCAATCGCGTCGACCAGTTCATCAGCCAGCAGCTGAATTTCGCCTTCAACACCCAGACGAATGGAGTCGTCCGGAAGTTCAATCGTGTCTGACGGAATGAGTCCTGGAGCATATGGCACGCGTGCCAGCAGTGAACTTCCACTGTAAACGCGAATCCAGAACGTTGGATGCCCTTCACGCGTTTCGATGACCACCTCGCCGTTGCGATCGCTGACCAGCTGTGCCTGCGGGCCATCCTCTTCACTGCGCCAGTTCAGCTGATAGGCCAGCGCCAATCGATGAGAAATGAGTGGTTTGTCCTCACGGCCCTTCAAGATAAGACGCACGCGGCTGCGATCCGCCCCCGGACGTTGTCGGACTGCCAGATATTCAGTGCGACGCCCCTTACCGCCAAACATCTGAGCACGCAGGTGAGTAATGAAGACCGTATTCGCCTTGCCACGAGTTTCCACGGTGTCGATGTCCATGACACGCAGGTAAGTCAGGGGCAGTGCCTGCAGACGCTTGAGCTTGGTGGGATCTCGACGGTCCATCTGTCGGACGAATGGACGAAGAACGTCGTCCGTAACCACTTGTTCGGCAGAAGGATCCGGTGGAATGATCTCTCCACCCTGAACCTGCATTTCCATCATCAATTCCTGATTCTCACCCGGGAACGCTCTCTGAAACGTCAGCATGGGGCGGAAGGTATCTCGCATCAAACGGACAGCCGTATTTGCGATCGAACGTTCATCCTGTGTGACTTCGAAGCGGATTGGTGTCAGTTCGTGAATTCGTGAATCGAACTCCCGACAGCTGATCACAAAACTGGTTCCATCGCGTTCGATGCTGACGATAAACGCCTTGTGGAATTCCTGCTCTGGATATCGATCAATCACATCCGCCACTCCCAGTCGGCCCAGATGACGATGATCGGCAGGTACCATCCAATCGTTCTGATCACAGACTGTTTCCCAAAGCCGACCGTACATTCGGACAATCGCGCGTTCGATGTCGATCACGATTCGTTTACGTTTTTCTTCTTCGACCAGGCAATCCGCTTCAAACGCAATCGATGCGCGGACCATGTAAGGCTGCCGCGCAAACGGGATCTCGACTTCAGGCTCTGCGGGCTTCTCTACTTCTGCTGGTGTCTCTGTCTTCTCCCCAGCAGGTTGTGCTTCCGGGGAAGGAGTCGCCTCTCCATCAGCAACCGGGTCCGCAGATGGCGGAGCAGCATCAGGCGCCGATGCTGACGGCGATTCCGCAGCTGGAGGCGCCGTGTCCTGGGCGCAGGCAACGTTCTGCATGGGCTGTAAACAGCAGGGCATGATGAGCAAAGTCAGAAAATGTCTACGAGCGAATGTCATAAATGATGATGGCATTATGGCTGCACCTGCCAGCGTTCAATGCTCTGATAGACGGTCAGGGGCTGACCTTCAAATCCGGAAACGTTACGCTGAAACGCCACAAAGTCGCGGAGTTCCCACAACGGAACGATGAAGGCCTGAGCCGCCATGTGTCGGTGGATAATGAACAATCGTTTTTGAGCGTCAATAAAACTGGTTGCGTAGTCGAGATTAATGAGTTCCTGACGCATCCAGTCCGGGTAAGCAGCCAGACGAGTCACATCAAAATTATCGTCGGTCAGCATCAAAGACCACAAATCCAATAGTGGTTCGTGCATCCGAACACTACGGTACATAAAGTCCCATTCATCATCTTTAAGCTTCTCGCCTTCTTTGTCGGCGGGAATCATCTCAATATCAAATCCCAGGGCTCGCCAACGCAGCAACATCTGCTCTGCAGCTAACATTGCAACGTCATCTGATTCGACAACAAACCTCAGCTTTGGCAGTTGAATGTCCGCACCTGCCGCATTGATTGCGTCAGCATTATCACGACGAAAAATCGGCTCGTCCCAGTCCTTTTTTTCCTTCAATGCAGTAGCCTTGGCATCCGCAACAAACTTCTGCTTAACCGGAATCCGGAGTTTTTGCAGAGCCGCCATTCTTAACAAATACGACAGGTACATGTCGTACTTCGGAGGTTCAACAAGGGGACTGTTGGCGTAGCTTCCAGAATGCCAGGGCGCCTTTGCCGGACGACCGTACTTCATTTCCGGGTCCCGCAAAATGACTTTCTGAAGCAGT
>CALFOL010000433.1 GCA_937919915.1 uncultured Planctomycetaceae bacterium | reverse complement strand
ACATTTCACTCGCCGTGAACTACGGACGCAATAAATGTGCCTGAACCTAAGGCTTTCACCCGGGGCTCACCAAATGTCGTCATCAGGGATGAGCCACACTTACAGCGAATTTCGCTGACTTGTGGCCGCGTAGGCCGCGTTTCGTCCGATGTGAGCCGGTTCCCGCGAGCCAGAACCCGTCCACAACAAAAGGTAAATTGCTCTAGTCTTCCGTAACGACCAACTTGCGTCGCCGTCGACGATACGCCGATCCCGCCAGTAACAGAGCGACAGTTCCTGTCAGTGGATCGACGGCTCCACCACCGCCGCCGCCACTACTGCCACCTCCAGTTGATGGCAGCGTGAGGTCAAAACTACGTTCGGTGACCACCGGTTGCGACACGGGAGTTGGCGTACGAGGCGTGGAAACATTTCGAGTCGTCGGCAGAGTCACAGTCGATTCCTCTGCAGCGGTCTCCGCCTTTTTCTGTGGCCCCAGCTTTGCCAGCGATTCCTCTCGCATTGCTTCCAGCTGAGTTCTCAAGGCGGCCTGCGACTTCCGGTCTCGCTGAATACGCGTGGCATTGCGACGTGCGATCTGCCATCGCTGATACTCCTGATCGTTCTCCAGCACAAGGAACGACGCGTATTCGCTGGTCACCGAATATCCCTCACAGAGTCGGACAATTTCGTCCCTAACGCTGGCGTCCGTTCCGGTACGGCGAGCTTCATTTATCAGCTGTTGAATTCGGTGGGAAGCCCACATGCGTTCGATTTCCGGATTACCACTTTCGTTCGCAGCCAGTGCAACATCAGCGACCTGCCGAAACGGAGTTCCCAGGGCATCACCTGCAACAGTGATGTGTGCAGCACCGCCATTGCGATAGCGGCCGTAAACCCGCACCGGGCTACCGTGATACAAACATGGCAACTCAGCCGGTTCAACGTCGTAGACATCGACTCCGCCGAAGGACAGCTTGATGTCAGAGGCTGCGGGTCGCATCAGCTTCCGACGGAACCCTTGAGCCTGTCGTTTGAAGTCGTCTCCTGCGGAAAGAAATGCGGCCAGGCCACCCGCTTCTTCGGCCATCTGAGACAGCAGTGGGCGGTTCACTTCGTTGCCAACGCCGATACAGAACACTCGTGAACCGCTCGGGCGTGATCGAATCAAATCCAACAACAGATTCTGTTCGCGGCTTTCCGTCATGCCGTCTGACAGGACCACAACATTCAGCGTGCGGTCGTTGTCGCGGTATCGATAGGCGGTTTCCAGAGCTCCCCGCAGACCAGTTCCCCCACGTGGTCGCTGCTGGTTCAGAAACTCAACGGCACGATCGATTGTGTCTGGGGCTGCTGCCGTCATTTCGCTAAACAGCGGCTGCGGGCTGACGTTGAACGTGATCAGCTCGAAACGATCCTCCTGGTCAAGGCCTTCAAAAAACGCGGCCGGAGAATTCCGTGAAACACTTAGCTTGCTGTCGTGTGCCATGCTGCCGCTGACGTCCAGCAGGAAGACATAGTCCATTCCGCGACTAAGCTCTTCCAGTTCTTTGCCAGCGGTCAATGTCAGTTGAAAGTATCCGTCTTCATCAGACGACTTCGACGTGACAATGTCGATTCCTGTTCGCGGGCGTTCTGTGCGAAATGCGAAGACCAGGTCACGACTGAGGTCACCACCGTCCGTTTCCAGACTGCCACGAACATAGTTGTCGCCATGTTTTGAGATGACCACATCGTTTTCGTGAGACGAGCACGTCGTCTCCATGATTGGAACTTCACTCTTCACATCCAGAGTCACAGAAAATCTCCCGGTGGTGGTTTCGTTCGCGCCGCGACTGGTTGTTGCTAACGGGTAAACGTAAGTTGCCCAATCGTGGTCGAAGTCCAGTTCCTGGCAATACGTGACCCTTACATGTTGTTCGGCACCGGCGGGAATTGGAAAGATCCGTATTTCGAAGCGTTTGAAGTCGACCTGTTCCAATAAGCCGGGATCGCGTTTCTTTTGCTTGTAACTTTCATAGATCTTTCGAGCCCGCTCTTTTTCAACAACCTCGCCGATCATTTCCTTTCCGCCAATGATCATGCTGAAGTTGCTTACGCTCGCACCTTTGGGAACCGGAAATGTATACAGAGCTTCGACGATGCGGTCTTCGGTATTCAGGAAGACCTGCGTTATGTCGGTCACCGCAATCCCGTTGTTAATGGTGACGGTGACATCGTGCTCCTTGATCTCCAGCGTCCCTCCGAAGCCTCCGTCGGCGATTAGCAATCCGGAAGCTTCCGCGGATGGGGATCCCAGACACGCCGTGAGAACGCCTAGTATCAGCACTTTGCTGAGTTGATTTGACATCGTGTTTCTCCTGTGAAAATGAGTTAAATGTGGCCGTCAGGAGGTAAGGCGAAGCCCGTGCCGAAGCCGCACAGTGCGATGTAAGTGCTTCAACAGTAATTAGATATGGCAAAGTGAGTGATGCGAGATAAATTCATATTGCAAGCAGGATGTACATTGAATGAATTCGCGATGTACACAGAATACATGAGTGACCGCGATGCGAAGTGCTTCAGTTCACAGGACCGTGACTTCCTGGAAGCTGTTTCCGGACTGGTTTACGCGAATCCGTTTCTTCCCGAACGGATTGAACTCGAGAAACGCGCGCTGGGGGAATTGTTTCAGGCGGATGCTACGAATGCCTGGAGCAAAGCTGCGGCATGGGATCGAGAGCGTCCGAATGTGACTGCGCTCACGGACAAGGTCGAGACGCTGGCCATGGGGTTTCGGGACCGTCTGGTTGACGGAGCCACAATCGCCCAGGGTGAACTCACGCTGTATCGGAATCTGGTCCAGTACCTGCTGTACTATCGTGTCTGGGACGATCTTGATCAGTTGATTGAAACTCCCGATCGTCGCACGAAGGTCTTGAAATGCTGGTCGTCGTTTCAGGGACACTTCGACTACTTTCTGAAACTGCCCAATCGCGAAATACCGATTCAGCTGCAACCGGCACATCTATTGGCGTGCTTCTTTCAGATTCGTCGAGCGTTCCATCACATCTTCGATTTCGTACTCGGGTTTTCTGCGCCGGCGATTCAGTTGCGAGCATCAATCTGGCAGTCGATCTTCACGCATGACATGCAGCGATACCAACGGTCGCTGTATCAACGGATGTCAGACATTCCCACCATGATCACTGGCCCTTCTGGCACCGGGAAAGAACTGGTGGCTCAGGCCATCGGTCTGTCGCGGTACGTTCCGTTCAACGTCCAGCAACGTAAGTTCGAAGAAGACTACAGCCGTTCGTTTCAGCCGATTCATCTGGCGGCGATGTCCCCGACTTTAATCGAATCAGAGTTGTTCGGTCATTGCAAAGGTGCATTTACGGGAGCGACTTCCGAACGATCTGGACGACTGGAAGCGTGCTCAGACTCAGGCTCTGTGTTTCTGGATGAAATCGGCGAAGTCAGCGGTGAGATTCAGGTGAAGCTGTTGAGAGTACTGCAATCGCGTGAGTTCTACCGTGTCGGTGAAGCCGAGGCTCGACATTTTTCCGGGAAGGTACTGACGGCGACCAACAGAGACCTGGTGGCGGAAGTCACCAACGGTTCGTTTCGCGAAGACCTGTACTATCGCCTTTGTGCGGACACGATCAGAACACCTGGCCTGCGCGAACAACTGAGTGATTCACCGGACGATTTGGCAAACCTGGTGCAGTTTATTGCTCAACGCGTGGCCGGTGACGACGAAGCCGAGTCTGTTTCCGCCGAAGCGATGCAGTGGATACGGACATCGCTGCCTGCTGAGTATGCGTGGCCTGGCAATATTCGTGAGCTCGAACAATGTGTTCGGAATATCATGGTGCGCGCTGTTTATTCGCCAGTCACAGAACACTGCACAGCCAGTGCCGACGAGCTGATTCTGCGACAGATGGATTCAGGAAGCCTGTCCGCTGACGAACTCCTGCAGCACTACTGCGCACAGGTCTACGCGAAGACCAATAGCTATGAACAAACGGCCCGCATGCTGAAGCTCGATCGCCGCACTGTAAAGAGC
>CALFOL010000432.1 GCA_937919915.1 uncultured Planctomycetaceae bacterium | reverse complement strand
CACTCGCACTGGTACTGGTACTGGTTTGAGCCATCAGGAGTTGGCTGGTTCCGGCAATCGATATCACGACACCAACCACACTGACCAAGGTTTTCTTAACGCTATGCATTCCGCACCTATCTTCAGGAATGTGGAGGGGAGGCCGGGAAGAATGGCAAATCATCTTCACGCAGCAGCTGTGAGACTGAGGGAGTCCCAGATTCCAACTTCCTTAGTCTACCCCTTTTCCGGCTGATTAGAAGTTGGGCTAAACAGAAAGGCCTGCGAGAACACAAAGACCGGGGTCTGCCATAGAAGCCCTTCTGCAACCGCTGCGTTAGTGCGATCAAGCAGCGGTTCCCTGGTCGGCAGTGCTACCGCAGTGTGGAAACGCGACGCTATCGGTGATGGTGGCATTGTTGTCAGAATCTTCCACAGTTGACCCTGACCAGCGAGCGTCCAATTGGGCTCGCCGTGGATCAATCCTAGCCGTCCAACAGCCGACTGGATTCTCGGCCAAACCGGTGGTCTGGAAAAATAGTCAACGTTTTACCTGACCGGAACAACCGGGACAATCTCTCACAGCCCCTTGTCAGTTACAGGGCGAGGTTACATTTTGGCATCACCAACAAGAATCTGTGGTAACATTTGGCGGCTACGTATTTCATGACCTATGCGTGACTTAGGAGTTAATATGTCAATACCTGTCATGTTCGTGCCCGTCTTGATTGCTAATTGGTCATAAAGAGTCATACTCAATCGCAGTCGAGCTTCAAAACCAGCCAAATTCATGATGATCACAGACGAACGACGAGACAAAATCCTCCGAATTGCGGAGGAATCGGGCTTCGTCTCACTACAGCGACTCGTCGCCGAAGTGGGAGCGAGCGAATCGACGGTACGTCGTGATCTGGAATTTCTGGACGCTCAGGGCCATCTGCATCGGACTCGGGGTGGCGCGGCGTATTCGGGAGATTCGCTGGCGGATTTTGACGTCCGGCAAAATAAGGCGTCTCTGGAAAAGCGGATGATTGCTCAGCGAACGGCGGAGCTGATTTTGCCGGGCGAAACCGTTCTCCTGGATGGTGGGACAACAACGTTGGAAGTTGCTCGACATCTGCATGGGAAGCCATTGCAGGTCGTCACGAACTCGTTGCCAATCGCATCACTGTTGATGAATGTGAACGAAGTCGAACTGATCTTTATAGGTGGCTATGTCTATCCGAAGACCGGAGTGGCTCTTGGTGATCAGGCGGTGGCAGCACTAAAGAACATCAACGTGTCTCGCCTGGTAATGAGTGCCGGTGGAGTCACGGCGGACGGGTTGTTCAACAGCAACGCGTTGCTGGTAGAGACAGAACGGCAAATGATCGCAGCTGCAGAACGCGTTACGCTCGTCGCTGACAGTGGTAAGTTTGGCCAGCGAGCGTTGTCGCATTTGTGCCCGTTGGAATCGGTTCATGAAATTGTCACGGACGATGGATTGTCGGAAGAATGGTATGAAACATTAGCCAGACTCGGCATTCAATTAGAAACAGTCGGACAGGCAAAGGTGGCAACAACGTAGCCATCATCGCTGTGCCTGATGAGTAGCGCAGATCGGACAAAACGAACAACAACGCAGCGTCGATCGGAACCGCAACGTCGAACAAAAATATGCGAAGCCAAATGGCTCCGCTGAGACCTTTAACATATCAGGCAGTCAACCCTGCCGACTCGTCACGCGGAGCGCGACGGCTACATTGTCACGGACGACCGATCAGATCTTTAAGAAAGACTTCTGAAGTGGTCGCACAATTAGAACGAACAGACATCGAACGCATTGTTCGAGACGTGTTGAGCCGCCAGGGCGGCGGAGTCACCAACGCGTCACGTAGCGCCATTCCTGTGCTGCGAGGCAGCGGCACAAACGCAGCAGAACACTCTGCAGCTCCGGCAGCGAACCGCAATCCGCTGGTCGTGAACATCTCTGCTCGCCACGTGCATTTGACTCAGGCTCACGTCGAAATCCTGTTTGGTGCCGGTGCAAAACTGACGCCGCAGAAGGACCTCTATCAGGACGGCTACTACGCGGCTGAAGAAACCGTTGCTGTCGTCGGTCCTCGTCGCAGAATGCTGCCGAACGTACGGGTTCTTGGCCCTTGCCGCGATGATTCGCAGGTCGAGCTGGCATTCACCGACGGCATTTCGCTGGGCATCGACCTGCCCGTACGAGTCTCAGGCAACGTCCAGGGAACTCCCGGTTGCGTGCTGGTCGGGCCAAAGGGAGTTGTGGAACTTCAGCAGGGCGTCATTCGAGCCATGCGGCATGTACACATGGGCCCGGCGGATCTGGCTTTCTACGGCGTGGCTGACAAAGACATGATTCATCTGCGAGTCGAATCACCCGGTTGCACAACGGTGCTGGAAGACCTGGCCGTTCGTGCCGGGAAGGACATCAAGCTGGAAGTCCACTTAGACACAGACGAAGGCAATGCCATCAATCTGGAGAACGCCACGAAGGTGGAACTGGTACGGCCGGAACCCTGTGCTTGCCACGGACATTAAGAAACAATCGTTTTCAGTGTTCAGAAAGAACAACGTCGACAACTGGGCACTGATTTTTCTGAAAACTGAACACTTCTAAAACCCTTTTCTGAAAGAAAACTCAAATGGCAAAAGCTATGGAAGCTCTTGGGATGATCGAAACGAAGGGCTTCGTGTGTATGCTCGAAGCCGTCGACACGATGCTCAAAGCAGCAAACGTGACAATGGTTGGCTGGGACAAGATCGGCAGCGGTCTTGTGACGTCCTTCATCGTGGGTGATGTCGGTGCTGTGAAAGCAGCGATCGAAGCTGGTGCTCAAGCAGCATCAAAGCTGGGCGAAGTTGTGAGCGTCGAAGTCATTCCTCGTCCACACGAAGAACTGATCGCCGTGCTGCCGAAGTCAAAGGTTGCTACTAAGTAATCTGAGATTCGTGATCTCAAATTTCAAATTCAAACAACACACAGGAAATAACAATGTCCGAAGCAATTGGAATGATCGAGACCAAAGGTCTGGTCGCTCAGATTCAGGCATCCGATGCGATGCTGAAGGCTGCCAACGTTTCTCTGGTCAAGCAAATCCAGACTGGCGGCGCGTTTATTACAACCATTATCCGTGGCGACGTCGGTTCTGTTCGAGCAGCCGTTGACGCTGGTGCTGCTGCTGCTTCTCAAAGCGGCGAGCTAATCAGTGCTCACCTGATTCCTCGACCTGAACCAAACCTGTTGGCTCACTTTATGTAAGTCGCCGGAGGCGACAGTATTGAGTTTGAAGTCTTCAGTTTTCAGAGTGGTTCTGCGGCTGAGTCTGAAATCTGAAAACTGGCTACGGAAAAATGGCTCAATGAAAGTACTGGTTGCAAATCTTGGTTCCACAAGTTTCAAGTACCGGTTGTTCGACCTGTCCGACGAAACGGAGTTGGCTCGAGGCGGAATTGATCGTATCGGGTCGGCGGAGAGTCATTGTTTTGTCGAGATCGGAGACTACCGATCAGAAACAAATCAGAACATTTCTGATCACGCGGCGGCTGTCAACATTTGCCTGCAGCAGCTGACGGATTCGGAACATGGCTGTCTGAAATCTGTGGAAGAAGTGGCGGGTATCGGCTTCAAAGCTGTGTTCGCTGGAAGTCTGAGCGGCGTTCGCCTGGTGAACGAAGAGTTGCTGGAAAAGATGGAGGCACTGTCCGACATCGCTCCAGCTCATAACCCTCCGTACGTCAAAGCGATGCGGCAGCTACAAACAGCGTTTCCCCAAATCCCACTGGTGGCGGCGCTGGAAACCGGTTTTCACGAAACCATTCCTTTCGAACATCGAGCGTACGCGGTTCCGTACGAATGGTACACAGATTTCGAGATTCGTCGCTGGGGTTTTCATGGAGCAAGTCACCGCTTTATCGCGGGACGAACTCCTGAATGTATCGGGGGCTTCCAGCCACCAGGAAATTCGACAGACAATGAACGGCGGCAGGATGCCACCGCCACGAATCTCAAGATCATCAGCTGCCATCTGGGCGGAAGTGCTTCGA
>CALFOL010000431.1 GCA_937919915.1 uncultured Planctomycetaceae bacterium | reverse complement strand
GCGGCACCCAAAGCGGATCCAGCAGCGGCTGCACCGGGCCCGGACGCGACTCCGCAGACGGCAAATCAATAACGACGCAGCAGTGTCGCAGAATTCGGCGACAGTTCTCTCAGTACAAACTTCGATCCCCTGATCACAACGAAAACAGCGACAGTGGCGGAATATTCTGCTGCTGATTTCCTGAAGGAGAGCCATTGATGGAAAAGATCAAATCACTTCTGATCAACCATGGAGAGAAAATCCTGGCAGTGGTCTGTGCACTGTTTGGATTCCTGGCATTCTCCTCGGCTCACTGGTCTGCGGATCACCGTGATCCGCACGAACTTGTGGATAAATCAAAGGAGTCAAAGGACAAGATTGAGCAGAATATCTGGCCTGATGAAGAAAAGGCGATCTTCGGTCAAATCAAAGATGTGCGTGCTTTGACGGCTGTCGAGTCTCAGCACAAAATTGATCCCTCTAACTATCAGACGGACGTTTTCAATCGCACATTGCACCGATCTCGAGAGAAAAGTTCTTTAGTGGCGGTCGTCGCGCCGGCTCATCCAGTAGCTGACCCCATCATTGTTGTGCTCGCTCTGCCTCCGGAAGAAACTGAAGTGGAAGGCGAAATTGGCGTGGAAGGCGGAGCAGCAGCAGCAGAGCCGGGCAAGGGAGAGACAAAGGAAATGACAGACGAGGAAACTCTGGAAGCACTGATGCAGGAAAAATACGGGATTAAAGCCCCGACTGCAGGTGGAATGTCGGGGCCCGGAAGTGGAGGTGACGCTGGCTACGGCGAAGGCCCGCCTGAAGCCGAAGGATATGGCGATGACAACGGTGGCATGGGCGATTACATGGGCGGCTCAGACTTGTACGGAGACTATGGTGGTTCATCGATGATGGCAGAGAAGACTCGTATTCGAGTCGCCGCAGGAGTTTCTGTTCGACTTACGGTGAATGTCCAGGAACAACGCGCGGTCTTAAGAAAGGCTTTGCATCTGGGAGCCGCTTTGGAAGAAGCACAGAGTCTGATTCTTTACACAGACTTGCTGGTCGAACGACGCCAGATGCACGCTGACGGGAATGGCTGGCAGGAATGGGAGCCACTGTCATCGGACGACCTCGGTGAAGTCCTTAAGGAATCATTTGGCATCGACCGCGATGTGGTTAATCCTGGCGTCACCAGAAACACGATTACCATGCCGTTGCCGAGAAGAGCCGCTGGCGTATGGACCGCCGCTCTCGCGTCTCATCCTGATCTGGAGAATTTTGTATTGAGTGATGAAGAGAAAGCACTCATCGACAAATGGAACAAAATGCTTCTGGAACGGATCGAAGAAGAACAGGCCAATGCACCGATTATTGCCGAGACAAAAGGTTTCAGCAGTTTCGTGCAGAGTGCGACGGACATGGGAAACATCGACATGTATGGTGGTGGAAGCAGCGGCTATGGCGGTGGAAGTGAAGGTTATGAAGATGAGATGATTACCCAATACGAAAGTGGCATGCAGGAAGGTGGTGGCAAGTTGTCAGCCAAGGATCGTGAAATCCTGGACGCCACCCGAGCGACTGCTGAGAACCGCCTGCTGCTGGTTCGATTTATGGACTTTACCGTCGAACGCGGCTACACATATCAGTATCGAGTTCGAGTTGAGATGAAGAACCCGAACTACAATAAGCCACTGGATGCGCTTGAGGATCCGGCGCTGGGGGCTGAACCGACGCTGAAATCAGCCTGGAGCGAGGCTACTCCGGCAGCCTTTGTGCCCGAAGGTCATCGGATGTATGTGTCCGACGTTGATGCCCGAAGCGGTCGACCGGAATCGGCTAAGTTGACAGTCTTTACGGACAGCACCGACACGGGAATGCCAATGTTGGGCAAGGTGACGGTTTCGGCAGGTATGCCAATTGCTGGCAAAGTAAAACAGGAAGTCGTCGACCTGACGGTCAAGGCTGTTGAAGAACGCGAAGTCGCGGTAACGACCAGTGCAATATTGGCCAGTGCCGAAGAAATGTTACGGCTTAGCAGCAGTGATCATCCTGAACTGAAATCGATCATTGATCAACTGGAACGCGGCAAATCTTTGATCCCTAGTCAGATCAGCGTTGTTGACAGTGATGGCGCCATCCGACTGCGTGTCATCGGAGATCTTCGGAAGCAGGAAGAAATGGACGAAGCCGAAGCGAAGTTCATTCTTGATCGATATTCAGAGGCATGGAAGAAGACGTCAGCCGGGGGAGAATTCTTCGGTCCTGATGGTGAAGCAGGGGGAGAAGGGGAAGGATACGGCGGCGATCTCGGAATGTCAGAAGGAAGTTCTTCGGTTGGTGGCTTCTTTGGCGGTGGTGGAGAAGCTGGCAAGAAGTTGTCGTCGCGAGCTCAGTCTCGCGCAAAACGAGATGCCAAAAAGAACGGAACAATGGGGCCGGGAATGATGGGACCTGGCGGAATGAGCGGTGGCTCCAGCTCCGGTCCTGGGTCCTAGTCGTCACAATAGCTCTTGAGGCGAGTTCCGTTTGCACTCGCCTCCCGACTGTTTTGTCGCAGCCCACCGGAAACATCCCCAGCAGAGCCGACGGCCCCGACAAACTTCGGGGCCGTTTTCTTTTGCCTCCGTCAACAAAAACAGGGGGCTCCAGCCACTCGCTGCGATTCCCATCAGGATGGTTTCGCGGCCCCGCGCAATCCGGTATCTTTGAGCGTTTCTGCTTACCCGACCGGATTCTGTCGATATCGTTTGTCAGAGTTTGCGTTTCTGAGATAATACGGTAAACGAAACGCATCGCTGCAACACTCGTTGAACCGTGACGCGGCAACTTTTCAAATCGGAATTCTCGGAGTCTTAATCATGTCGACGATAGCGGAATCATCGAATATGTATGCGGACTGCGATGAGTTCATTGACTACCAGATGCAGGTTGCGCGTCGGCGAATCAAGTGGGCTGATCTGCTAACGGCGGTTCTACTGGCTGGTGTCCTGTTGAGCGGTTATGTGCTGGTGTTTACAGTCCTGGATCACTGGGTGATCAGTGGTGGCTTTTCGCCATTTACACGGGCTTCAATGTTGGTCGCAGTCGTCGCGATTGCCGCCGGTATAATCGTTCGCTACGTGATTCTTCCATGGCGCAGAGAAATTCACCCATTGTACGCAGCGAAAATGCTGGATTCTGCCAATGCCGATCGACAGGGGTCGCTAATGAGTCTCGTCGACCTGAATTCTTCAGGAGCGACGGCCTCAGAAAGAATTCGGAAGACTCTCGAAAAACGTGCGGCCGTGCAGTTGGCCGAAGTCAACATGGAAGAAGCCATCGATCGTCGCTGGCTGATGAATCTGGGATTCCTGTTGTTCGGTCTTGTGCTGGGGACCTGCCTTTACGCAGTCTTCAGCCCGAAAGCAATGAACCTGCTGCGACCATTGACGCTGTCGAATTCATCGGTCGCTACCAGGACGCGCATCCTGAACGTGACTCCAGGCCACGATACAATTTCCGCAGGTGAAGAACTCGAAGTCATTGCGGATATCGGCGGCCGCACACCTGAACAGGTGCAGCTACTGTTCACGACGGTAGACAAGACCTACGTTGATGAACCAATGACCATGCAACCAATGGAAGATGGGGGACGGTTTCGTGTGCAGTTGGTCGGTGAATCCAATCGCGGTTTACGGCAGAATTTTTCCTATCGCGTGGTCGCTGGAGACGCCAGTTCAGAAGACTACCAGGTGATCGTGGATCAGCCACCGTCGGCGAATGTCACCCAACTGAATTATGACTTCCCCGATTACATGCTGCTCCCGAATCAGCAGTCGCAAAACGGGAACATTATTGTTTGGGAAGGCACACGAGTGTCACTTCTGGCGGAAGCCAACGTACCGCTTTCTTCGGCGTTGCTGAAGTTCAGTGATACACCGACCTTTACGACACAAGCCGAAGAAGTCGTGCTGTCTGTCGACGGAAATCGTGTCACAGGTGAGTACACATTCAACCTTCGGAAAAAAGATGGCACCTCTCCAAAATTCTATCGCATCGAGATCGAAGATCAGCAGGGG
>CALFOL010000430.1 GCA_937919915.1 uncultured Planctomycetaceae bacterium | reverse complement strand
ACACGCCAGCGAGCGAATCCCGTTGGCCACTCAGTCGCGCGTCATGCGCGTCATGGCGTTCCTTCAAGGACCGAAAGACGACCATCATCAATGACTCACAACTCTAACGCCCAATCCGCTTCAAAATCAGAAAGATGCCATCGGTTACGTCCGGTATCAATTCCCACTCGCCAGGCTCGCTTTGCAACTCACGCACGTCCGCTGCGGTCTTCACAGCGCTATAGCGATGCCCAGTGTCGATCACGATGTAGTCCGTATCCGGAGGCACACCCGGCTCGTAATTATTCACTTTGCGCAGGTATCCACTGTAGTCGTATGATCGTTCACAGTGTGTTAATCGCGTGTGAATGTAGTCCGTTGATGCGACTCGAGCTGTTGCAGGAATCATGTCGACAACAACAGCCACCATTGCGGCACGCTTCTGTCGCCTCGGATCATCCGGACAAAACAATTGCGAACGGCCGAACGATGATTCGTGCGACCAAAACCCCACACCGAATGGCATCAGAGAACCAGTTAAAGACGTCGCAATACAACAAAACAGCACGAGCGTCGCGCGACTCTGACAATCCGCGTTGGAAACAGCCCGAATTCCAGCCCAAAAAACCACAGCCAGCAACGGCGCATGAAAATGGTGATAGGGAACTGGTGGCAGGCCTCCAGCTTCCGGACCGCCGAATTCCAGCAGCGACAGCATGCCGAACGTCAAACCACCGGACAGCAGCAACCAAGGTCGACGCAGCGGAAAGAACGCCAGTGGCGCCAGGAAAACACAAACATACAGCAGCGTCCTGACGCTCAACATTTGCGAGACAACACGCATTGGCTGCGTCAACGCCGTTCTGATGAGTTCTCCCGGCGTGCCTCCCAGCTCACCGAAGTAACGGCTGTAATGAACATGCTCTCCCGAACGAAATGCCGGGATGATCACTAACACCACAGCCGTAAGATAAACAGCAGAAAAGACAGATAGCCCCAGCAACCAGTTGCGAGCCCGCTTGTCGTCCAAATCGGATGATGAAGGCCCTGAAAGCGCCCCCTGATGAGCCAACAGCGCCAGAACCGCCAGCAGCGGGCATGTCAACAACGCCATATCTTCCTTGGCAGACAAGACCAACAGCAAACACACGCCAGCGCAGTACAGTCGCCGGCGTTCAGCAAAGTGAATCATCCAGAATAGGAATGGCAATCCCAAAGCAATGGGGCGAAACGTTTTCTGATCAATCGCGATATCCAAAAAATGCATCGGGAAATAAAATAACCACGCCACCCCCAGCAATGCGGCGGCCCAGGAGTTTCGCGTATAACGCAGTGCAATCAGATAAATGGGAATTGAGCAACTGCCTAAAGCAATCGATTCGGCCAACTCCAGCAGCCGATGCGAAGGCCACAGCATATGCAGCGGCAACAGCAGCAAATGAATCACCTGGATGTGTTCCCCCAGAAACAGTCCCTGATCCAGGTAGCTGCGAAACCCTTTCCCGTGCCACACATTCCACAGGTGTTCTTCGTACATCGCCGAATCGCCATGCGGAATCATGAGTTGCTGGTACAGGCAGTCATTCAACCAGAACGAGACTCCAATCCAGCTCAGCATGGCGACTGCCAAAAACGCAATGGGGCGGAATCGCAAACGACCGTCTGCAGGAAGAATCTGTTCATCAATTGGACGCAACGACACGATTGCCTGCCACCAGATCCAACAAAACGTCGCCAAAAGGACCATCATCCACACGGGCAGCACACCAACACAAAAAGCGGCCAGAGGGGCGATGCCCAGGTCACCGATCAGCCATAGCAGCCACCACGCCACACAACCGCAACCGACCAGGCTGGTCTGCCACAAACCAACACATGCCGCAACACGGACGGGATTCTGAACGCGGCGGCGCAACTGCGACAGACCGCAGAATATCGCGGTCAGTCCAGCCAGCCGAATCCACACCGCAAAGATGCTAAGCGTTGCCTCGGGGACACCCAGCACGTTGGTCTCTACGCCACCACCCAACAGAGACACGATTCGAGTATTCACATCACTGGGCCAGACACGTGCCATCAACGCAGCATCCGTTAACCAGCCGGCAATCGCAGCGGCGGAGCACAGTTCGATCACACCGCAGACAGCAGAAGCTGCGAAGAATCCAGACTTGATAACACCCGTTCGCGACATTTTTCACCAGATTTTGCAGGCGAGGCTTCGCCTCACATCACACCGATCAAATTGCGCGCAACACCGTCGGGCAGAACACCACCGCACAGCCCACTCAATTTACGCATTCCCACAGGCTGGCATTGACCAAAATCAACGTTTTCGAGGAATCTACGGCAAGTATCGCTGGGACATTATCCCATCTCCTGCCCCGACGCCATCAATTCGCGTGTCCTGATGTCGCCAAGTTGCTCCTGTTCCCATGATTGGTCGGCTCTCAACGCATATCCTCTGTGCATGCGCGGTCGCGTTTGCACTTAGTGGCTGCACGACTGTGCAGTTCGTGGAGTTGCGAGAAAAACCGCCGAACCCAATTCTTGAGCGACTCACACAAACGGCGTACGGTGGGCCCGGGCCGTCAGCACAAACATGGAAGTTCTTAAGTGGATCCGGCTATTGCGGAGCGACTGATTTCGCGCAAATGCTACTGCACACTCGCAATCAAATTGGCGGTGAGAATCATTCGCAGGCGCTGCGTGCAGCAGCTGAAATCAGTTATCTGGCCGCACAAAGTGCGGTGAAGAACGACCGAGGGCTTGCGATGGAACTGTGCCTGGATGCCGCGCGTTATAGCTGGATTCGCTTCACAGAAACCGATTCAGCTGGCAGGATGAAAGATCCCAACGCTGCAACACAACGAGAAACAGTCGAAATCTACAATACAAGCCTGCAGGAACTGCTGAGACTTGCCAGAGACAGCGGCGATTATCAACTCGGCAAGCCGATGCGGATGCCCATCAGTAAACAGCTCGTGGACGTTGACGTGCCTTTTCCATCACCATGGATTAGTAAAGACCAGCTGGGCGCGTTTGACTTCGTTTCAAACTATGAATTGAAGAACCTTCGAAATCGTCACACAAAGCCGGGCGTCGGCGTGCCGATTATGGTTCGTCGCGCACGCACAATTTCTTCCGACCCGCTGGAAGGCTACTACGCGGAAGGTTTGAGCCTGCCGGTCACGGTTGTCGCCAGATTCGCTGCCACAGCGTGGGAACGCAACAACGATGAGACGGTCACGATTCAGCTGTTTGACCCACGGGAATCGGACGGCGTCGTGGTCAATAACAATCTTCTGCCACTGGAATCGGATCTCAGTACACCACTGGCATGGTATCTGACTGACCCGAAGAAAAAGCTACTGGAGACGTTTGCATTCTTTCGATCTGATCGAGCTCAGAATCTCGAAGGGTTGCATATGATTACGCCCTTCGACCCGGATCGCATTCCTGTTTTGATGGTCCACGGTATCTGGTCGAGTACTAACACATGGATGGAAATGTTCAATGATTTGCAAAGCGATCCTGTCATTCGCGACAAGTACCAGTTTTGGTTTTACCAATACCCAACCGGAGAACCACTGACGTTTGCCGCCGCAAATCTACGGGATCGACTCAAGGAAATGCGGATCAAATGCGACCCACACGGTCAAAATGAGAAGCTCGACCAAACAGTTGTCGTCGGACACAGCATGGGCGGATTGATGGCTTTCCTGTTGACGATCGACAGCGAAGACAAACTGTGGAATGGGCTTAGCAAACTTCCTGTTGACCAGATTAAGGGCAACCAGGATACACACAACCAGATCAAGCGTGTTTTCTTTTTTGAAACCGACCGATCGATTGACCGTGTCGTCACCATCGCTGCTCCGTTTAACGGTAGCGGCTATTCAAACACCTTCACGCGGTGGTTGGGTGGATCTCTGGTGTCATTGCCGAACACGACATCAAACCTCAGCGAACTGATCTTCCGCCAGAACAATCAAAGTACGTGGGATCGAATCTTCGCGCCAAGAACCAGTCTGGATTCACTAAAAAAGAACTCGGCGGTCCTGAACCTGGTGAATCATTCGACGACGCCCGACGATGTCAAACACCACAACATCGTAGGCGTCAGCAAGGGCCAATCACTGGAAAACTGGACCGATGGTGTCGTCCGATTCCGCAGCGCCAGCCGCAATGATGTCGACTCGCAGGTGCAGGTCACAGCATCTCACAGCGACGTGCAGCGGCACCCGAAAACCATCGCCGAAGTTCGACGCGTGCTGATGGAACACCTTGAAGATGTCACACAACGCAAATATCCGGTCACGCCCGTCAATTACGAAATGCAGCAGCACCGCCAGCCACAATCGACCGCACAAACGCCCTGACGCGATTCAGTCCCAGTGGGACGGCAGGCGTACCATGTTGCGTGTCCTCGTAAAGATGCTCAATTCGCCGCGGTATGCGAATACATCCCGCCACATTCGGCATTCATAAGCCCCACAACATTCCACGGCTGAATCAAACAGCGCAGACGCTGTTCGAATCGGTCACAAGCCACGGCAGAACCATCCGCTACGGCCAACCGCAATTCCGCACGCGCCTCAATCAACATCTCACGAAACAAGACGTCGTCAGCTCTTAGAAACGACTGGTTCGCAGTATTCGAGTCTGCCTGTTCCATCGATGTCACAGCAGCGAAGTACAGCATGCACCAGGCACTCCACAACTGGAAACTCGGCAGCGCCGCATAACAACCGGCCACCAGCTCATCGACCAACCGCAGCTCGTTAATCAGCTGATCAGAATACTGTTGCAGCTGTCGTTCGCGATTCATTGGCGCCATCAACAGAATCGACACCAGCCGCCGTACGCCTAACAACGTATGAGCAATCCCGGTACTATGCAGCGGGTCGATAAACCCAGCGGTACCGGGCAGGGCGGCCCAGTATTCACCAGCAGCCGTTGTTGTCAGACGTTGCACTCGCTTCGCAAACTGCAGCCCTTTCTTCGGCCGTACGATCGTGGCAACAGAAAACTGATGCCGCAACATCGGAAAGCGATCGATCTGCTGCTGCCAAACAACCTGCAAATCGACTGAAGTGTCGATCGGTCGAGCTCCACGACCACCGAACATCATTCCCACGCTGACAGTGTCGTCATCAAATCGAAGCTGCCACATCCAGCCGCTGTCCAGCACATGATGCACGGCTGCAGCATCGCACGGAAACGGATGACGTTGACGATCAACGCCAATGTCATCCAAACATTCCGCTACCGGCTTAACGTTCGCGAAATGAGCAAAAATGGCTGCGGAGTTCGTATTCAACAATTGAGTCTGATCCGCGATACCCAGCGACTTCAGCACCACCCCAGCACTACCAGTCGCATCGACAGCAAACCTCGCTTGCAGCGATATCGCGTTGTCGTCGCAGATGCCATCAACCAGCCAACCGTCCGGCTTCCGATGCAGTTGATACGTCGCTTCTTCGAATGTCGTCACGCCGTGTGTCTTTGCGACTCCAAACACAAACGCGTCAACATCACTGCGTAGCCAGTGTGTATCAGACGACTCATCCGAACTGCTCGCGGCCACCAGTAACTGACTTTCACCGCCAAACTCCGTCTCAGGTCGATGACCGAAATAGCTAAATCCACGCTTCAAGCCACATCCGATCTCAGCATGCTCTCGTTTCCAGCTGCCATATTTCGTCAGCGGCAGCAACTCCGGCAGATCGTATTCGTTTGCGATCATCGCCAACGTGTAGTCGGCCAAAGGCGTCGACGATTCACCGATCGCAAACCGCGGATGCCTGGCAGAATCAATCAACGCCACCGCCAACCCGGACTTTGCCAGAATGGCGCTCAACAGGCTGCCCCCGAAGCCCGAGCCCAGCACGATGACATCATAGTCGACTGCACTCACCGGCCCACCACCTGATCGACGCAATGAGGACACGCAACGGACGGCAGTATCTGCTGCGTCAGATTGCATTGCTCCAGACGCTGGATTCGAGCAACGACACAGTGTTCGCATGTGGAAAACTTTTGAACGTCCCACAGGTCAGCAAACACGCGTCGACTTTCTTTAGCCGCAGAGACTTCAGCGACACAGGTATCAACCACAGTCTCCAGCGACCGCAGCGTCGGTGACTCAAACCGACCACTTAACAACAGCTGATCCATAATGCCGTTACCGACACGCGTCGGAATCACCGCACAACAATCCGCTCCGTGCGAAAACGCAAATCGAACCGACTCAATCGCTCTTTCGACACCTTCCTGCTCGGTCGTCCCCGGCGGACGTAACAACACGAACGCCCGAACACGAATATCGTGGCTCAGCAGAAAGTCGCACGCCCGCGCAAAATCGTCGGTCGTCATTTGTTTATTCAACTGACTCAACGTCGGCTTATGAGACGTCTCCAGCCCCATCGCGACTTCCAGTTGCGTCCCACACAACTGCTGAAACTCAACCACACGATCGGTGCATAACTTCGGATGATTTTCCACAATAACAGTGCGGAATCTTCTCACAAGTTCCGCGACAGCAGCAAAGTCCTGAGGCGGAATCGCCTGAGCATCGAAGAAGTTCCCGCTGTTATACAGCTTGATATGCTGCGCCGCAGGAAGCTGCCCCAGAGCGAATCGAATCTGTTCCGGAATCGCTCCCACCGGAACACGTTCGTCTGTCGTGTTCTTCCACAGGTCACACATGAGACATCGAAACGGACATTCGCGGTTCGACAGAAAGATCGTAGCGACGTCTTCAACCAATCCATCGATGCAGAACTCAGGCTCAACCAGCATCGAGTACGGCCGCAACGGATCCACCTCATTCTTTACGCCGCGAGCAGCAAGAATATCGGCATCAGAAAACGTTTCGGGGGGCATCACAAACCGGCTTCCATCGTTGCGTGTATTTGCTATCGGGCGAGTATTTGCAATCGGGCGAGCCGACGACGTAAGGCCGCGCACCGCGCAAACTCGGTCTCGCCGGGGAGACTCTATGCAAAAACCTCACGGAAGACGTCACGATAGCTCTGTTCATCCGCCGGAAACAGACTGCCAAACGTCTCGTCGACGGTTGCACCGTGCTGAAAACGACGTTTTTCGAAAACGGGCATCGTCAGCCCCGTGATCTGCTCAACACCTCGACGAACAACTTCGCCCTTCAGCGAATACAGTTTATCGTGCTGCCAATCCGTTAGATCAATAAACGGAATCCCTTCGGAAACTTCGATCACGTTCGGTAGCGCAAAAGGACTCAGCCCTTTGAAGCCAAACTTCCGCACCGGAGCCCACGATCGTACGTGCCCGCGACTCTGACCACCGCTGTATGTCAGCGAATGTTTGAGTGCATTGACGCCCCAGCCTTCGTGGTACAACATCAGATTGTTCAGCACGCTGCGAATGGTGAGCTCCGTGTTCTCCTCAAGCGGATAATCCTTCAGGTTCTCGTCACCACCATCGCCATCGACCAGATACTTCCAGTCAGGATAGCGATTACGAATCTCTCGACACAGCGCCAAAGCCATGGTGGCAGACTGCACATCCAGCGGTTTGTAGTCCTCAATCAACCGCACGGCTTCGCGATAATCAATCTTTGATGCGGGAACGTCGACCACTTCCAGAAACAGTCCCAAATCCAGGTCGCTCATAAACTGATGCGCCTGCTCTGCGTCTCGGCCGGATTCATCCACCGACAGCGTGAACGCTTTTAACCGAGCGGGCGATTCACCGCGTTTCAACAGACAGTCGTATGTCGCGCAAAACACAGCACCACTATCAATGCCACCACTGAACAGGACGCCGATCGGTTCGGTCGCAGGAATCTGATCCAGCCAACTGGCGATTTCGTTCTGCAGGGCCGCGACGTATGCGTAACCGATCTCATCCAGATTCGACGACAGCCGATTCCGTTCCGGGGTGAAGAAGCGAGTGTAAGTCGGGCTGGGGTCCGGGCAACCCAACAACGCAATTTCAACAACGTGATGAGCCGGGACCATTCGCGTATACGACGGATGAAACTGATCTTCGAATCCTTCTGCCTTTAACCAGTCGTAGATTTCGTCCATGCGTTCAGCGACGATCAGACACGGCCCTTCGATCTGTTTGGCCAGAAAGTACCGCATCGGTCGTCCAATGGACCGCGCCATTCGAACGATGTGACCATTGCGATGCACAAGCGCAAACTGACCGTCAAGTTGACGCAGTTTTTCCGCGTCGCCGGTTCCGAGCAATTCGACCGCATCTTCGATAGTGGAATTGAACAGCGTGTTGGCATCGTCATCCAGCAGACTGACGAAACGTTCGATGTATTTGTGATCGTGCATGAGAACACCCGAGTTGAGGACGACTTGTGTGAACAACATCGTACCCGGCGCATATCCTGCCATCCAGCGACACAGTCGCTTAAAGTTGAGGCACAGGCGAGAACTGCGGTCGCGGCCCAAAACGAACCAAGGCCGCTCCATCTCGTCAGCATCAACGCGGAATCACCGAACGTTCACAAACCGCACGATGTTATATCTTCTACTGTTGTAAAGCCGGATTCGTGGGAGGATTTGTGATCGAATGCAGCAAATGTGCGGCATCCGGCTGGGCCATTCGCCACGGCCCATTGACTTCTTGAACACTGCCACCATAACCATGACTTTGCAGCCATACTAGCTGAGCCTGGCTATCGATCTTCAGCGAATAGCTCACGCCTGTCGCCGTGACCGACGGCAGCAGCGGTACAGGATAGACAACCGCGTTACCCCCCGAAGTCAGCTGAATCGCCTCAACTGGTGGAGACACCAGCAGCCGCTTCACCCACTCGTGATGATCAGTCATTCGCAGCGCCGGGGACCCAGCGGGAATGCCTTCCTGCTGCCTCGACTGCGCCGTCTGCTGTTTTTTAGAACCAGCACAGCCGACCATCAACAAGGCCAGAAGTCCCAGAATACAAAGTCGGTGAACTCGAATGATCATCTGCAGCCTCCATGCCGCACTTGGAAAACGAAAAGGGGGCCGAAAGCTCGACCACTCGTGCTATTAACTTCGGACAGCCGCTCGAACTACTTCCATTGCCTGACGACACAAGGCCGTCGCGTCGTCTGTTTCCGGAGCTTCCGCGATCACTCGCAAAATCGGTTCCGTATTACTGGCTCGTACCTGAACCCAGCGATCCGGCCAATCCAGTCGCAGCCCGTCACCTTCCATCGGTTTCGCATCTTTGAAGGCTTCGCGCAACGCGTCGCAGGCTGCTGTCACAGCTTCTCTCGGACATTCCAGCTTGTCCTTAACGATCGTGTAGAAAGGGAGGTCATCCGCCCAGGCTTCCAGCGTCGATTCGCGTTTGACAAGACCGTCCAGAACGTAAGCCATCGATACCAGACTGTCGCGAACATAGCCGACTCGAGGCTCAATGACGCCACCGTTGCCTTCGCCACCCAGAACTGCCTGGGCCGCGCGCATCTTCGCGCACACGTGAGCTTCGCCGACAAACGACCGATGAAACTGACAGCCATGCTTCTCGGCGATGTCTGCCGTGATGCGGCTGGTGGAACCATTTACAACAAACGGCCCCTTACGATGCTGAAGCACATGATCAGCGGCCAGGGCCAGTGTGAGTTCTTCGCCGATGAAGCGGCCGGTGTCGTCGACGATCGCCAGACGATCCGCATCCGGATCCTGAGCAAACCCGGCGTCGGCCGCATGCTTTACCACAGCCTTGCACAAATCGCCGAGGTTCTTCTCGACGGGTTCCGGAATGTGTTCAAACTTTCCGTCCGGCGTTCCACCCAGCACGACAACTTCGCAGCCCAGTGCTTCCAGCAACCGTGGACCACAGTTTGCACCACTGCCGTGGTTGCAGTCGATGACAACTTTGAATTTGCGTTTGCGGATCGCATCCACGTCAACCAGTGCGAGCACTTTTTCAATATGCGGTGCGGCCGGATCTTCGATCGTGGTCACAGACCCCAAACCCGACCAGTCTTTCCAGACAATATCTTCTTCGCCTTCCAGAATCTGAATCAGTTGTTGACCGAGCTCTCGGTTAAACACCGACCCATCCGGCGAGAACGGTTTCAGTCCGTTCCAATCGATCGGATTATGGCTGGCCGTAATCTGCAGGCCGCCGGCGGCTCCCAGGTGCTTCACTAAAACTCCACAGGTCGGTGTGGATGAGATTCCGGCGTCCAGAACTTCACATCCCGTCGCCAGCAGACCAGCCACGACGGCGTGGTAAACGGCCGGACCGGTGCTGCGGCCATCGCGTGCCACAACAACCTTTCCGCCACTGAACATCGTGCCCAGTGCGGCCGCGAATTCAGTCACATAGATGGGATCCAGCCCGTCTCCGATCACGCCACGCAAACCGGAAATGCTCAAAATTCGAGTCACCGTTGTCTCCTGAATGAAAACGCAAACCCGCTAATCAACGGGCCTTTTCGGAGTGTAGCCGGAAAATGCGGAACGACACTAGCCCATCGCAACACCTTCAGTGCGGGTTTTCGTCGACGAGACCACAATTGGAGACTACAATCCAGCTCCTCAGTCGATTCCTGATCTCGACTTCCTACCCCACAGACTCCCGTCTTAACAATGCCCATACCCATCAAATCCCAACTGCCCCTGCGCGCAATCGCTGCGATCGCATTGCTGAATATCATGTCCAGTGCGATCGCTGACGAACGCGAAGAATTCTTCGAACGGCAGATTCGGCCACTGTTGATCGACAACTGCATCAGCTGCCACGGCCCGGAAAAACAGGAAGGCGACCTGCGACTGGATTCGCGTCAACAGGTGCTGAACGGAACGACAGATGCCGCAGCCCTGGTGATCGCAAAGAATGTCACCGACAGCCGCCTGCTGCAGGTGCTGCTGTATTCGGATGACGACGTCCAGATGCCTCCGAAGAACAGATTAACCGAGCCGCAGATCGCTGCTGTCAGGCACTGGATCGAAACCGGAGCCGTCTGGCCGGAACACAACGACTTCGGCAAAGCCAGCGCCGTCAACATCGACGCATGGAAACATCACTGGGCGTTTCAACCGATCGCCGATCCGCCCATGCCTGAAATCTACCAGGACGGCTGGCACCCACTGGACGCATTCATTCGGCAAACGTTGAAAGACAAAGGCATCGCCCCGTCACCGTCCGCCGACGCACGAACGCTGGTCCGGCGATTGTCGTTCTCTCTCATTGGACTGCCTCCGAAGTCCGAAGACCTGAACACAGCGGCCAACATCAAAGACCCGCCGGAACTTTATCGCTGGCTTGACGGCTATGCTGACCAACTGCTGGCAATGCCGCAATTCGGTGAACGCTGGGGACGTTACTGGCTGGACATCGCGCGGTATGCCGACACCAAGGGCTATGTGTTTACGGAAGATCGAGAATACAAAGATGCGTGGCGATATCGCGAATGGGTCATTCGATCGTTAAACGATGACATGCCGTACGACGAATTCCTGCGACGACAGATCGCCGCTGATCGACTGCCAGGTTCTGACGACCCAGCGCAACTGGCTGCAATGGGCTTTCTCACGCTGGGCCGCCGCTTCCTGAACAATCAACAGGACATCATCGACGATCGCATCGACGTCCTGTCACGTGGAACAATGGGACTGACGGTTACTTGTGCCAGATGTCACGATCACAAGTTCGACCCCATTCCAACAGCCGACTACTACTCGCTGTACGGAGTGTTCGATTCGTCCAACGAACCGAAAGACGACCCATCGCCGTTGCGTCTGGTCGATCGTGACAAACCCCGTGAACCGGTGATTTTCGTCCGCGGCAGTGCTGGCAACAGAGGCGACCGAGTATCCCGGCACTTTCTTACGGCACTGTCCAACGGCGAACCCAAACCCTTCACCGATGGCAGCGGTCGGCTGGAATTGGCCAACGCCATCACTGCCAAAGATAATCCGCTGACAGCTCGCGTGGCAGTCAACCGAATCTGGCTGCGACTGTTTGGTAAGGGGCTTGTGGAGTCACCCAGCGACTTCGGCGTTCGCACACCGCCGCCATCACACCCGGAATTGCTGGATCATCTGGCGACGTACTTCATCAAACACAACTGGTCTCGCAAAGCCGTCATCCGCTACATCGTGGCTTCGTACACATGGCGTCAAAGCAGTCAACCACGACCAGAGATCGCCAACGACGATCCGGAAAACCGCCTGCTCAGCCGCGTCTCTCGTCGACGGCTGGACTTCGAAGGCTATCGTGACGCTGTGCTCAGCGCGGCCGGCAATCTGGATGCAACGGTCGGAGGTGCTTCCGTCGACATTCTGGCGCAACCGTTCACCAATCGCCGCACGATCTATGCACGGATTGATCGACAAAACCTGCCGGGCACATTTCGCACGTTCGATTTCGCCAGCCCGGATGCTCTGGCCGCCAGTCGCTTCGAAACGACGGTCCCGCAACAGGCTCTGTTTCAGCTGAACAGTCCCTTCATTATGCAACAGGCGGAACACGCCGTCGCCAGCATTGAAGGTTCGGACAACCCGGCCAGAATTCGCGCGCTGTACGCAAAGATCCTGCTTCGAGACGCTACAGCCGAAGAATTGAATCAAGCCAATCTATTCCTCGAACTAGCCAGTGACCAGTCCACCACTGCAGATGCGGCATCCGGCTGGCAATACGGCTGGGGTGAACTCAATTCGGATAAAAACACGGTGGTAGAATTCAATCCATTCACAGAATTCCACGAAGGACGATTTAGCGGTGGAGCCACACTACCGGATCCAAAACTTGGCTGGACGATGCTGAATCGCGATGGCGGACATCCTGGCGGTAATCTTCGTCTTTGCTCGATCCGTCGCTGGGTGGCTGATCGAGACTGCACTGTTCAAATCGGTGGCAAGCTGGAACATGCAACCGAAAACGGCGACGGCGTAATAGGGCATGTGATCGTGGGCAACAGCTCCAGAGCATCCGTTCATGCTCACAACAATCAGAAGTCGCTGAATGTGGCAGGTTTCGCCGTGAAAGCCGGTGACACCATCGACTTCGTCGCCGATTGCGGGGCGAACGAAAGCCACGACAGCTTCCAGTGGCGTATCAATGTGCAGCAAAGTGTTAACGGTGTCGAATTGCGAGCATGGAGTTCAAAAAACGACTTTCCTGCAGCACCACCAGCATCTCGCCTGGGTCCAATCCAACAACTCGCTCAAACGCTGATGCTGACCAACGAATTCATGTTCGTCGACTGACGTTCGCCCGATAGAGTAAGCGACTCGCTTGCTCCTTCGACTGCAATCAACAGCTACTTACCCCAAAACGCAACCTGTCTATCCGACCCGCCGCCAGGCAAAAACGATTCAAAATGCACGACATCACACCCAACTCCCGCATCGCCATCAACCGCCGCGACATGCTGTCGCGCTGTGGCATGGGCTTCGGCACGATAGCACTCGGTCAAATGCTGGCCTCAAACCAGGCACAAGGCGCCGCGGCAAATCCATTGCTGCCAAAAGTCGCCCATTTCCCGGCGAAGGCCAAACGCGTCATTCACCTGTTCATGAACGGCGGCCCGTCGCAGGTCGACACGTTCGATCCGAAACCCGAACTTTTCAACTACGTCGGCAAAAGCATGCCGGGTGGCAACTTAAAAACCGAACGTCCCACAGGATCCGCCTTCCCATCGCCGTTTCGATTCCGCAAACATGGCGAAAGCGGCATCGAAGTCAGTGAGCTGTTTTCGCACGTCGCAGAATCCATCGACGACATCGCCGTCATCCGGTCGATGCATGCCAATGTACCGAATCACGAACCATCGCTGCTGCTCATGAACTGTGGCGAAGCGCGTCTTGTGCGTCCCAGTCTGGGTTCGTGGCTGACGTACGGCCTTGGAACCGACAACCAAAACCTGCCCGCGTTTGTTTCGATGTGTCCGGGCGGATATCCGATTCAGGAATCACAAAACTGGCAGTCCGGTTTTCTGCCGGGCATTTATCAGGGAGCCTACGTCGACACGAAGAATACAGAAATCGAAAAGCTGATCGAGAATATTCGCAACGATCGCATTATGCCGCGACAGCAGTCATTGCAGCTTGATCTGTTACGAAGCATGAATGCCAAACACATCGAAGAACGCCAGGGAGACGCTCAACTCGAATCTCGAATTCAGTCGTTCGAACTGGCGTTCCGTATGCAGACAGAGGCGTCGGAAGCATTCGACATTTCTCGCGAACCAAAACACATTCGCGAAATGTACGGCGAAGGTGTTCACGCGCGACAGATCCTGATCGCTCGACGCCTGGTGGAACGCGGCGTTCGGTTTGTCCAGTTGTGGCACGGGGCAGGACAACCGTGGGACAATCATGATGACATCGAAGTCAATCATCGCCGCCTTGCGAAAGAATGCGACCAACCGATTGGCGCGCTGTTGAAAGATTTGAAACAACGCGGCATGCTGGATGAAACGCTGGTGATCTGGGGCGGTGAATTTGGCCGCACGCCGGTCGTCGAACTGCCAAAGGAGGGCGCGAACGCTGGCAAGATCAACGGACGCGATCACAATCACTGGGGCTTCACAATGTGGATGGCGGGCGGCGGCGTGAAGGGTGGGCAGGTTTATGGAGCCACAGATGAATTCGGCTTTAAGGCGGTCGAAGACAAAGTGCACGTCCACGATTTACACGCGACGATTCTAAAGCTGATGGGGTTTGACCACGAAAAGTTCACCTACCGCTACGCCGGCCGTGACTTCCGCCTGACCGACGTCCACGGAAATGTCGTCGAATCACTCATCGCCTGACGCCGGATTCCCTGTGTGCCACCAACGTCGCCAGTGCGTTCTGCGTCCGTTATACACTGGCAAAGCCAATGCCACGCGTCTTGCAACACCAACCACAACCGGCAGATTCCGCGGGTAGCAATGTGGCGCAGAACGTTCGTGTCAAGAAAGAAACTGGTAATCGGTGTGATCGCGAATTTTCGAGAATTGTCCGTCACGCGGCCTGTTTCTGGACGAAAGGATTTTGCGGCGACTTAAAGGGCGGACTATAGTTTCACCGATATCTGTCGTTTCGATGATATCAACAACACCTCCGACGAACGTATGTGGCGTAAGGTCCTGAAATTATCATCCAGCCCTCGATCCCTGCTCCGCAGCGTGCTCGCACTGGACGATGCGCCGCATTCGATTGCTCTAGGAGTCGCGATCGGAATTTTCGTGGGCCTGACGCCTACAGTTGGAATCCAAACGGCCATAATTCTTGGTATAGTGTTTCTGACGCGTCGATTCTTCTACTTCAACACATCCGCAGCCATGGCTGCCACATATGTGTCGAACCCCTTCACCATGCTGCCGCTGTACTACTTCTGGTACCAGTTGGGAACATGGTTCGTGCCTGGCAGCATGACAGTCGCAGAACTCAGGGCTGCCCTGCAATTCGATGGGCTTAGCGGCTGGTGGTCGTCGATGTGTGCGTTGGGCATCGAGGTCGGTGGCCCCATGTTCATCGGCGCTCTTCTGACCGCTCCGATCGGCGTGCTGATCGCCTATCCAGTCAGCTATTTCCTTGTAAAATGGGCTCGCCGCACAGGCCAGCCAGCAACAGGCGACGCTGGATCAACCGATCGAATCGACACGTCACATCGCCAATCCTCGAAAAGCGACAGCGCAGTTCTGCGTTCGCCAATCACTCAACGCGTGCAAAACCTGTAAGGCAACTGCCCAGGTCACAGGACTTTGAGCCGCCGTTGTCTCTTCCAGCAGGTAACCGCCCGAATAAACGTGTTGTATCGATTGTGATCAGCGGACCACGTTTTCTGACGAGTGACGTTTTGGTCCTCTGTTGAAAAAACGCCAGGCCGCATCTGGCAAGCTACCAATAAGTCAGACGATTCTGTTTTGACACCCACTAATTCACAGCCTCATGAACACACACAGAAAATCCGGAATTCCGATTCTGTTGTTCGTTGTCGTTTTCAGCACATTCGCACCTGAAGCGCACGGAAACGAAGATACTAACATCATGTGTCCCGTACTGTCGGATCGCGAGGCAACGGATGACTATTCGGTGGCGTACAAGGGCAAAGAAATTCGCTTCTGCTGCAGTGAATGCATCAGCGAATTCAACAAGCACCCTGAGATCTACGAATCCGTTTTGCCGCAGCTAAAAGAAATTCCGCTGCGAACACGCATACAGCTGTTCATGGGAGAATACGGATTTCTGGCAGTGGGCTTTGCCTTGTTGTGCGCCCTGGTTGCCCTGCGAATCCATCGCTATCGCCACCCGTCGACCGATCCTGCCGAAGCCGGTACCTATGGACGCCTGCTGCAAAAGAAAATCTCAGCCACGATTCCGCTATTGATACTCGCAAGCTACCTGGGCTTCGAAGTCTACTCGCTACAGAGCAAGCTCACAGAACGGCGATTGAAAGACGAAATCCACTTCGCCACGTTCCACGACTTCGGCTTTCCCCCCACTCCGAAACGTCCGAAAACAGAACCTCGCCTGCAGGCTTCGTTCTACCGAGGAAATGACGAACGCAGCCCCAAGCTCTTCAACAACGGTAACTACCGCACCGCGAAGTTCAATATCTCGCTGTGCGATCAGGACCGTCAGACGGTCGCTGCGGGAGACAACATTAAAGGCAGACAACTGTACCTTAAATTCGAAATCGATCGACGCCACGATAACAGGCGTCGTGCAGGACGAAGTGTTCTCTTCGGGAACCGAAGAACGGGTACGACCGTTCATCCAGCACCAGGATTCGCGAACCCAACTTCTCAAGTTCATGAAACCACTGCGTGCCGTAAAACACATTGAAGTGCTGAGCGTATCCGGCATGCCATCTGGCTGATGTTTGAGCCGCGAAAAAGGGAACGGCCAGCAGCACGATGGCGACCACAATGATTCGGCTGAAGGCGGATCGTCGCCAGAGAACGCGCAGCAGATAAAAAGCAGCCACGCAAACGCCTCCCGGAATTGCTGCCTGGTTCATATCGAGTTCGGGTTGACTCCAGAACCGCACCACAAACTGCATCAGCGCTCCGGTGACCAGCAGCAACACGACCGGCTGTCGAATTCGAGACGAAACCATTGCAAACGCGTTGTGCAGCAAAAAGCCTGCCACCAGAACCAATATCGTCAGGAAGCACAGCGCGTAGCGAACGGGAGTGTACGCCCAGCGGAGGTGGTTCAGTGTATCGGGCTGATCTTCAACCAGCATCGGCGTCATCACGGCGATCAAACCGGTACTCACCAGCAACAACGCCAGCACACACGCGCGACCGGAAAGCGATTGCTCACATCGCCACCCTTTTCTGCCCATGATACAGAGCGCCAACAGTAAGGTTGGCAGGAGCATGACCAGCGTAAAGTGAATGGGACCGCATAAACGCCAGACAGCATCCATCAGCAGACCAGGCACGCGGTCATCAATGTTCAACGCCAGCGTCGTCTGTGCCAGATTCGGGTGAGCAATGTGTTCGCGAAAAACGGGCGAACCCTTCGGAAAGAAAACGCATCCGGTCAGTAGAAGATTTCGCACATACCAATAACCACCTGTCAGTAGTGAGACTCCAGCGCACAACAGACCGTCACCAACTCCACGACGCAACCCACGTGAAGAAGTCGCCAAAACGACAAACGTCAGGCCCAGCAGCAACGCGTACCCGGTTGCAAAAAATTTGGTCCCGGCAAGCACTCCCAGCGACAGCGCAAACAACAATCGATCGGATGAGGTGCGGGACGCCTGATATCGCAGGGCGTATGCCAGACCCGCCACAAAAAAAGCAGCCACCATCAGATCATTCGACGCATCGTCTGTTTCGTGAACCGTCGTGTACACAGCGATGCTGGCCACCGCGACCAGATGCGGCCACCAGCCCGCAAGTCCCAGGCGGCGTCCCGTTTCCAGCACCCCTGCCACCCAGACCAGCATCACGGGAAGGTTATTCAGGGGGACCCAAAAATCGCCCGAAAAGGCTCCCGCGAACCAAAGACCCAGCAATTCGCTGTTCGCCGAATCCGCCCAGCGCTGTGACTGCGTCGTCGCCAACGATCCACTCTGCAACCACGAATCGATCAGCGGCAGGTGGTACATCAGGCAGTCATAGTCGGTCGGGAATTGCAGGATGCCGTTCACGACACAGTGTCCGACAATCAATCCCGCCACACCACTCCATAACCACGTTGTCACGACCGGTTCAGGACTCGCCGTATTGTGCAGAGCGGGTGGAAACCGAATTCGCCGGACCGCCAGCGCCACTGCCGGCGGACTCAGCAAAATCGTCGCGGGCGACAACAGACCGCATGCGCCAAAAACCGTCAGACTCACAATACCGACGCAGACACTCAGCACAGCCGTATGCAAGGCCATCTGCCATGCCGAGTCGCCCGAATACCAGCGCCGCGCCAGTACGAAACAACATTGCACGGTCCCGCCGGTGGACAGAATCCACAACAGGCCTCCCACAAAATCTGCCATCAGCATCGCCAATCCAACAACTTCAGCACCCCCCCAAATTCGCTGGCGAACACTCCATCCGCAAGTCCGAGAAATGTTGAGCGGTGCGACCGCTGCTGGCAATGTCGACCACGCCGAGTCACCGTTTGCGTCACGGAGCTGCCTCCGCGGCAGTCGTCGCAACCTCGTCCACCGCCTCGTCAACGGGTTCTGGTTCTGGTGGCGGTGGTTCGTCTCCTGTCCGCCACACAAAGGCCAGGGACGGATAACCCGCAGCACCGAACCGACCGTCGGGGCCGCTGGCCACCTTCTGCACAGTGGTCAGGTCAGCGCGAAACCGCGCCGTCTGTTGTCTGGAATGCAAGTCCCAGGTCGCCAGAAAACCGTCCTTGCCACCAGCAAGGATCTGCGCGCCGTCAGAAGACGCCGCCACACCATAGACGCTGTCGGAAAATCGAAACGTCTGGAGTTCTACCGCGTCTCGCAAGCTCCACAAACGGACGGTCCAGTCATCGCTGGCCGTCACCAATGTGTCGCCGTCCGGACACAACGCCATCGATTTGACGGGACCGTCATGTCCCCGCAGCTGCGTACGCGTTTTCGTGGACAGATCCCACAGCAAAATCAAACCGTCCTGGCCTCCGGTGATCAACTGCTTCCCGTCTTTTGCAAACACGCAGCATTCCTGTGGCGAGGGGGCGGTTAGAGTCTGTCGCCGTTCTCCCGTTGCGACATCCCACAGACAGATAGTGTTGTCCCAGCTTACGGATGCCAGAGTCTTTCCGTCGGCAGCCAGCTCCAGGTCGTTGATGCACTTTTTGTGCCCCTCCATCGTCCGGATCTCAATTCCCGTGGCCACATCCCACAGGCGCATTCGACCACCGCCCGAAGCACTCAGCAACCGATCGCCATCCGGCGTAAACAGCACCACAGTCACACGATCACTGTGCGCCGAAATGACGATTCCAGGAACGCCGTCATCAGACCAGAATCGAATCGTGCCGTCGTCGCTGGCCGTGGCGATCAGGTTCCCATCGTGACGAAACGTGATGTCATTCACGCCATTAACGTGCCCCACCAGACTGACGATCGCCGGACGCCGCAGCCATGTCCACCAGGCAAAGTTCTGCCAGCCGGATGGTACGCCATCAGTGCCAACGCACTCTACGGATACGGACACTACGAAATCGTGGCAAAGAACGAGTACTTCCGCAACCGCGAACCTGATGACCTAGTCGGTTATTCAATCTTCATCTATCGGGTCACAACTGACCAACTGGCTGTACTCAAGCCAGAGTGAACTACGCCCACACGCTGGATTCGCTGTGTGCCCGTGTTGCTGGCCACGATAGCCACCTCTTCATTGTCACCCGAACTTCAAACTGATCGCAGACTCACGTGCCCTGCGATTCTAAGTTCAAAAACACCACGGGCAGGAGTTACCGCGTCGGTGTCGCATGATCAGCCGTCTCGTCAATTGTCAATCATTCCCTAACGCCAACAATTCGCAGGTAAGGTATCTGCTCGGTTGCTGCATCGTCATTTAACGTGGCGATCACAATGGCTTGGTGGCGTCCTAAGGGGATACCTGCTGACGTTGATACAGTGACTCGCTGCGTCAGTTCAGATGTATCCTCGACGCTAACTGAGAATAAGCCCGAGGGAGAAACGCTTATGGCTGGTAACGCGGCAGGTGCTGATGGATGCCGTATCAATTCGACCACTTCTGCCTTGATGTCGGAAGGCGATGTCGTGACGAACGAAATCGACTCTCTCGACCATCGCCAAGCCGGTACCACTTCCGCATTGACGGTCAACGTCATCGCCAGTGTCGGTGCTCCTCCAAATTGCAGCACTATGCGCTGCGACATAGGTCCGATCTGAGATCGGCTTGCTTTTATCTGAATCGGCACATCCAGATTTTCGCCGGGTGCGATTTCAACACCATCAAACGAACCCATGACTGTAAGGCAACCGCAGGATTCGATTACACGTTCGACCCGGACCGTCTCATCGCCTGTATTTGCTGCGGAAAACCAATGTTCAAGCACTTCTCCGGTCGCGATCGTGCCAGCGTCGAACGTCGATGTATCGCAGGCTATCGCACGGACGCGACGATGATGCTGCATTGCGTCGAAAGCGTTTCTGCCGACAACGACGAGCAGAACGACAATCGCTCCAATGATCGCCAAAGTGAGCTGGTGCGACCCCTTCGTCAGCATCGCGGCATCTATCGCAACCTGTTCGGATTTATCGTCAGGATTTGTTGCCATCGACTTACCACTTTCACTTCAAAATCGCGTCACCTGGTAAAAGCTGCGACAGGGATTCGTAAGCGGTCTTTACCGCACTGAATCCCCACTGTTCCCCTGAACTCGGATGGTGCAACTGCGGGATTAAATGTGATGTTGACTTTTCCCACAACAGATTTGACACCAGCTGCTGTCGAAATGTTGTGCGGTTGTGGTAATGGTCGGAATTCCGCATGTAAACACGGGTCATCCGTTGTCACGGAAAAGTCGCTCAAAGCCGTCGTTAGCTCGTCAGGAACCCAAATGTCAACGAGTGCCGATGAGGCCCCGTCGGAAGCAGTAACGTTACCGAATGTGAGGTACTGCGGCGTAGCGTTCACAAGTGAGACGAACGTCGCCGCCAAAATGGACTTCGCGGCAACGTTCCGCCGACCAGAAACGCCGGTCGCGCTCAACGTTACCTCAACTTCATTATTCCAATTGCTTTGGCCACCAATCTGAGCGGTTATGGATACAGTGCCTCCGGGGCGGAGATCAAATGGAAGTGTCATCATTTCAGGCAACGATAGTGACACACACGGACAGGATGTGACCAATCCGGTAACTGATACAGGAACAAAACCATCATTTCGGAGTTGTAGTGGGATCCGTTTGACTTCATCACTCAACACCCAGCCATCGTCAATCCTGACAAATGACCGATCGAAGACAATCGTCGCTGACGTCCCGGTCGTCCAACACCAAGACCACACGAGCAGTGAAATGAGTACCGTCATCGCAAAAGAAAAATAGTACTTCCGGCTCACGGGAACTCCTCTACTCACACTCCGGTCCGCCCTAGTCTGTTCCGAAGCAATATCAACGCGATAATTGTCGCAATCAAGATTCCGTTCACGAGCAGAGTGACCCGAAAACCACCCAGCCAATCCATGACAGTGCCACGCTGACCAATTGTTCGGTTCTGGTACCGCCGTGCCCGCGCGTAGAGCTCCTGACGCAATTGCTCTCTGACAGTGAATGTCATCTCAGCCGATCCGTCGCCCCACAGATAAATCTTGCCATTCGCGTCATCAACTTGAGCGCCTTCCGGAAAAGCCACTTCCAGGTCGGCATCCTGGATCGGTTGATTGAGCTCACACTTAGTTACACGCAAGGCACTGACTACTCGTCCGTCAAAAATCGTCTGCCACTCCTTTACGTAGGCAGCACCATTTTCGTCACGTGCGACGGAAGTTCCTTGATGCCGAACTGTTTTTCCCAGCCGCGAATATTCTATTCCACGTATCAGTCCGCCAGCCGCGACATCAATATCGATCACCGTACCCACTTCGAATGTGCCTGAATTGAAGTGTTGAGGTGCCGATGTCGCCGAAATTTCAATCCTTGCAAGGCCCTCTTGAAGACTCTGAGATCCCATCAAAGTGCAGACTTCTGCAACCTTTTCCATTGGCCAGTCTGGCAGCAAATCCCACCGCATGAGCGCTCGATCTTCTGCCACCAACTGCCTGAATCGGAGAGGATCGGTGACATCGATCTTACATGGAACACTCAGCTCACTCTGGCTTCGCCCATACTCCAGGGGCTCCGGGTAGGGCGGACGTTTTCGGTCCCACTGGGTGATCTGTCGCAGTTCCGTTGGCGACATACTGTATTCATAGACTTCACCGAATTCGCCGTGATCGTCCCAGCCAGCAGGCCCCATAGAACGCAACAAACGATCTATCACCCGACGGCGCGTCCCATCACACCAAATCTCCGTGGTTTTCAGATGAATTAACTCACCATGGCCCAGCTCGTCTTCACTCTCCCAAAACTCAAGCAGAAGATGATATCGCTGGAGGTTGTTAACAATTTCCGCGTTCAGACTAAGGGCATTCTCGAGATCCTCACCGGCACTCAAACAACTGCTACCAAACAGCACGACACCGACTGCCAGCTGACACAGAAATTTGCAGAATCTGACTTGATTCATGGTTGAGTCCGGAAACAGAAAAAAACACTCCCTCGCCAAACCCCATTTGCGGTTGAATATGCGTCTCGAGGATGGCCATCAATGGGCGACCATGGCCTGCGCGAGACACCTAATCGGAGTGGCCTACCCGACACTTCAAGCGAACGCAACACTCAAGAGCGACCCGACACGGAGCAGGTGCACGGTGAAGTTGCGGGCGGAGGGTTAATGATGTGCGGCCGCGTGCCCGGGCAAAGATAGCTATTCCGGGCGCATATCGAACACGAACTCACCGTAGCACAACCGGTATCCAATCCGGTAGGAGGAGCGGGAGCGGTTACAGTGCAAGTGTTGCCTAATCACTCCTGATGTTCCCGCGACGGCCACGGGCATCGCGGCGTGCTATACCTTTCGACGGTGGTGGACCGCGCCACCCTACGTGCCGCCTTCATCGCAGGTGCCGCCTTGGGAATCGCGGAACTGACGAAGTTCACGTGGGTCTTTCTGTTTGGACTTTGGCCAGCCGTTTGGCTTTGCGTGTGGCCAAGCCAATGCAAAGCGGTCGGAACGCTGATGTCGAGTGTGGGACAACTGCTACTGATGATCATTACCAGTTTATGGGTGATTAATAACGGCTACCTATTCGAAGGCTCATTTCAGCCAGTGGGCCGCTTCGAATTTTTCAGTGAGACCCTGAGTGGGCAACAGCTAACAATTCCGTTGAAAGGCAGTGGAAATCGCTTTCGCGACACAGTCTTGAGCAATATTCCGGTGCCAGTGCCTCGGAACTTTGTGCAAGGCATCGACCGCGTCAAGTTTGAATACGAACGGGGCTATCCGTCTTACCTGCGCGGTGAACGGAAACATGGCGGCTGGTGGTACTATTATTAATATGCAATGCTGGTCAAAATTCCCGTGGGAACGTTGGTGCTGTTGAGTCTCGCTGGTGCGATGGCTGTGATGAACGTCATGGGTCGGGTGGTGCGTGCAAAGTCTCAGACGATGTTGACGGAATCCGCAGGGGCCCCGGGCTCGCTTGATTCACCGAGTACCACGGGGCGGGGGCCCATGCGACCGCGACTGTTGGACGAACTGTTTCTGCTGGCACCTGCGATTGTGGTGATTTTTTTGGTGAGCTCTCAAACCGGATTCAATCATTATCTGCGTTACGTGCTCCCCGCGTTTCCATTCCTGTTTGTCTTCGCGGGGCGGACCGTCTTGCTGCGGCAATCGCCCACACGCTGGATTCGCTGTGTGCCCGTGTTGCTGGTGCTGGCCACCATCGCCAGCAGCTTGAGCGTTTATCCGCACAGCTTATCGTACTTCAACGAACCATCTGGCGGTTCCATCAATGGCTGGAAGCATCTGGATTACAGTAACGTCGACTGGGGCCAGGATCTGCTGTTTGCCAAAGAGTGGGCCGATGCTCATCCAGAAGCCAAACCTCTGTTCGTTCAAACCACCGGCTTCGTCGATCCCAGTGTGCTGGGCATCAATTGCGATCGTGTCCAACGTCGATCACGACCGCCACGTTCCTCAAGACAAGCATCCGTGCACGATTTCCCACCCGGTTGGTACATCCTGGGCCTGACTCAGCTGGTCAATCCCGACAGCATGGTGCATCCGTTTCTGAAACACGAACCTGTCGACTTCATCGGCTACTCCATGCGCGTGTATCATGTGCCCGAACCAACCCTGGATAAGTAGTCACAGCAAATGCGGTTGCTGTGTGTGTGTGGACGCGTTAGGACAAGGTCGCAGCGCGAAGGTCGACCAACGTTATTGCCCAAAGTAGCCGTCACTGTCCGAGCTGGGACAGTGACGGCTACTTTGGGAACGCGTCCAGAACCGGACCGCAGGCCCACCCTCGCGGGTTCCGTCCCACTCCTGCCTCAGGACATTCAACCGGCGATCACCCAGGTTTTGACAGGGGGTCTGAGTTGGTTTGCTCCGAGCGACTTACTCACTGATCGCAATTTTCCGAACAGTACCGTTTGACGTGCCGATCACCAGCTTGCTTTGCAACGGATGCACGGCCAGGCAATGGATCCAACCATCAGGTGGCACGTCCAGAACTGTCGTCTGCAGCGTCTGCACTTCCACAGCAATCAGCCGTTGATCCTGAGTCCCGGCAAAGACTCGTCCGCCATCGACGGACCATGCAACTGTAGTCACTGGTGCATCAAGTCGCTTAAAACGCACCATTCTGCCGATCGTGGGTTGCCAAAACCGAACCGTCCTGTCATCGCCGACTGAGACCGCCAACACCGGCGTTCCGTCATCACGTTTCCCCGGAACAACCTGGTTCACGGCCCGCGTGTGATTCGTCAGCGATCGCGCCAGCGTACCGTTCGCGGTGTTCCAGACTCGAATGGTCTGATCGATGCTGCAGCTCAGCAACAGCTCTCCACCAGGCAAATACGCGACACCTGTCACTGGTTTTGAATGACCGTTCAGAACGTGCAGGAGATCGCCATTCATCCCGTTCATTACGGACACGCTATGATCATGGCCACCGGCAGCCAGCTGAGTTCCTGTGGCATCGAAAGCAATAGAATACACCACGTCCTCTGAAAAACTCTTCGTCCACATCAACTGCAATTGGGGCCACGAAAACATGGCAACCGTCGCATGCTCTGCGGGGTTTCCGCCAGCAACTGCCAGCATCGATTCATCAGGAGACAAACACAAATCATGCAACTGATGAAACGAAATCGGCAGCCGTCGTTGAACCGCAAGCTGCTCCCAGTCCCGCAGCGTGATTCCCTGTTGTGAACCGGAAATTACTGTTTGCCCATCACCGGAAATCACGAGACAGGTAATCGGAGCCGGAGCCACCTCATCACTCAGCGTTTCCGCACAGAATGCCGCAACAAGAACCAAGGCCAGCTGTCTCCCAATGAAGTTCAAGACAACAGCTCCTGAACAACGCTCGCATCGTCTGCTGCCAAACGCACAGGGCGTCCGTCTTCCGTTTTCAGCACCGCCGCGGGATCAATTCCCAGCAACGAATAGATCGTGCACACCAGATCGGACGGGGTCACAGGACGATCAGCAGGCGACTCGCCGACAGAATCACTCGCGCCGATCACCTGGCCCCCCTTCACGCCACCTCCCGCCAAAGCAACACTAAAAACACGCGGCCAGTGATCGCGGCCGCCTAATGTGTTGATCTTTGGCGTGCGACCGAATTCCCCCATCACAACGACCAGCGTTTCATCCAGCAGTCCACTCTGTTTCAGGTCATCAATGAGAGCAGACACTGCCAGGTCAAGTGAAGGAATCAGCCCCACGCCAACCTTCGCGCCGGTGTAGCCTTCCTTCAGTCGCGTATAGAGATTCTCATGAGTATCCCAGCCACGCTGATTCACTGTGACAAAATGCACACCGCGTTCTACCAGTCGGCGCGCCATCAGGCAACTCTGCCCAACAGACTTCGAACCGTAACGACCACGCGTTGCTGGTGATTCGTCATCCAGGTCAAAGGCAGTGCGAGCAGCCGGAGAGGTAACGATTTCGAATGCGTTCGCCAGCGATTGACTCGGCGCGGCACTGCTGTTTAGCGTCGCCAGTTTTTCCGCGAAACTTCGCCGTCGGTCAATACGATCCAGTGTCAATCCATCGGGCGGGATCAGATCACGAACACGGTAATCCTTTTTCGCTGGATCTCCTCCAACGGAAAACGCACCAAATCGACTCGGCAAAACTCCTGTGCCATCAAAACCAGCTCCTCCGACACGATATTCCGGAATCGCAATGTTGTTCGGCAAAGCCCCTGCAACATTCCCCAACTGCTGATTCGCCACAGCATGAAACGAAGGATATTGCAGCACGGGCGACGGACGGTATCCCGTCAGCAAATAGTGCGCACCCAGATTGTGTTCCCCCAGCGGCGAAGTCATCGACCGAATGACAGCGATGTCACTCATGCGTTGTGCTAAACCAGGCAGACACTCACTTAAACTCACACCAAAAACGCTCGTTTGAATCGCGTTCAGCGGCCCGCGAACTTCGACCGGCGCAGCGGGCTTCAGATCGAAGGTCTCCAGATGACTGGGACCGCCATCCAGCCAGATCAGAATACAGTTTTTTGCGGTCGCAGGCTTCGATGCAGCGCCCAGCGACATTGGCAGCTGCGAAAGGCCGACTCCCAAAGCAGTCAGCTGCCCCAACTGCAGAACGCCGCGACGAGACATCCCGTGAGATGGCTGATGCATAAGGTTGTGCTGCAACATGGTCTGCCCCGTAAGTGTCAACGACTGTTTCGAAACTCTTCACTGCTTAACAGGCTCCACAAAAAATCCTCAACCAGCGTCGTTGCGTCCGCTCCACCGTCAACGGCAGAAAACTGCTTGTCCCAGAACTCAGCTTCGGCGACAGACGGCCGCCGCGAATACGATCGAAGATAGAACCCATTCACAATTTGCCGCCATGATTTCTTCGCAGCGACAGCCTGCATCAACGCCCCATTCGGATCGCGCAGACGCTCGTTCAGCAGCTCGCCATTCAACAAATGCAGCTGCACTGGCAATTCCCCCGAACGCGACGCGGCAACACCACAGTCAGCAGTCTGGCAACGTCCCAGAAGATCGAGAGACTCAGATTTTTCCGTCAGCCCGGCCAGTGAGATCGCTCGAGAATCCGGATTCGTCAGAATTCCGCGGACTCCTGTGACATCACACACTGCGTCTAGTAACACGGCGGGTGTCAGCGGCTTAACGGCACCGACAGCATAGAACTTTTCAGCCGTTGGATTGGCAGAAGACGATCGGCTCGACCGACGATACGCGGCACTCAGGCATATCTGCCGCACAGTATGCCGAATCCTGTAACCATGTTCGACGAAATCCTCGGCCAGCCAGTTCAACAGCTCTGGATGGGTGGCCGGATTGGTGCTTCGCAGATCATCAACGGGCTCCACCAGCCCGCGCCCCATCAGGTGGCTCCAGATCCGATTTACGATTGCTTTCGCGAAGTACGGATTCTGATCTGACGTCAGCCAGTCAGTCAGAGCAACTCTCGGATCGCCGTCATCCAGTGAACGATCGACCCCCGGAATACGGACAATCGCAGGGTCACCAGTCGCAGGGTGAATCACCTGACCAGACGTCGTCGCCTGAATAACAGCCCCGCGTTTGATCCCGGCAAAGATCGCCGCCAGGCCGTGGTAATCATCCTGAGTCCACGCATCCAGTGGATGATCATGGCAATTCGCGCACTGCATCCTCACACCCAGAAAGACGCTACTCAGGAATTCCGCCTGCGACCGTGGGTCTCCCACGACGGCGTAAAAACTGGCAGGTCCGTATTCGGCCACAGCACCTTCAGCAAGCACCAGCTGCCGCGCCATGTCCTGAAATGAAACATCGTCCGCAACACATTTCCGCAGCCACATAAAGTAAGCATTCGCTGCCGGACGATTACTTCGCAGGTCGGGCACACGAAACAGTTCGGCCAGATGATGCGTCCAGTAATCGACGAACGCGTCTGACTGCAGCAACTCGTCGACGTGCGCGGAAAGAGAACCATCACGCACAAACGGTTCCACCTGATCAGGCAACGGCAGGCGTCCCGTGAGATCAATGCTAAGCCGACGAATCAGCTCGGCATTCGTGGCAGCTGCAGCCGCGACGATTCCCAACCGTTGAAGCCTCGCATCAACGAATTCGTCAATGGAATCCGCTTTCTGTGTGGTTCGCGTTTGGATCAAAACAGGCGTTTCCGGCACCAGAAGTTCTAACGCAACCACCTGATTCAGATATCGCGCAACCACAACATGTCTGCCGATGCGGCTAACCGTCAACTTTCCAGCATCACTGATTTCGACGGCCGACGGATCGTCAGGCTTGAAGACCGTCCATGGCAACACATCGCGTTGGGCACCGTCTGAGAACGTGGCCGTGGCGGACAGTTGAATCGTCTGGCCTAACGACAATTGCGAAGCTTCGGCCTTGAGCCGAAAGTCAGCTAATTCGCGTCGTCCAGCGCTCCCGGAGCGTTTCGCGCCTTCCGTAATCCATCGAGACAGCAATTTGAAATCGGCACCATCGGAATCCAGTCGTGTACCGCCTTCGTGGCTGACTTGCTCCGTCGGCTTCATCAGCAACAGGCTATCCAAAGCGTTTCGATGATTGATACGGCGACCCTCAAGCGCCAGCGTGATTTCGGCAAAGTCACTCTGCGGACGACTGCCGTACAGTGACAATTGAAAACCACCACGTCCCGCCGCCGCACCGTGACAGGCTCCTGCGTTGCAGCCGGCTTTCGTCAGAATAGGCATTACCTGCGTATCGAAATCCGCAGGTTGCAAATCACGATCAGCGGCGGCAACCCCGGACGTCAGCGCCAGCAGAATCATTACCACCAAGACGTGCATGTGTCACTCCTTTGGCGATCCTGATTCTGCGGCTTTCGGCGGCGCGATGAACTCTTTCGCCCACGTGGACAGATATTCCTGACACTTCTTCGTTCCGTAATTCTCCAGCTTTTTCGCCGCGATAATTCGTCGAGCAATATCTCCGATCTGCATTCGTGATTCAGGATTTGCCTTAGCATAATCTTCAATCTTCTTCGCCGCAGCGATGACTTCCTCGTCCGTTGCCTGCTTCTGAATCAAGGGTTGGAGCAACGGCCGAAGTTTCGGATCCTGTGGGGCTGAAGCAGGCTTGGGGGCATTCGGTCGCCTGACCGCCATTCGTCTATCTGGCATCAGGTCGGAGACTTTCAGAACATCCTTCTCACCAAGAACATCGGCAATCGCCTGGAAGATTTTCGGCCCATCAACCTGAATGCTCGGCTGCACCATGGCAAAGTTGGCTGTCACTTTGGAATTTTTCGCCACCAGCACAGTGACCGCGACATTGCGATTCAGACCGTACGCGCCGGGGCCCTCTTTGCCATCCGGAGAAATTCCGACTGTGACTTTCTCTGGCAGATGCCCGGCCACCGTTCGCATCCACGCCAGCGTTTCGGTGGGATCATCCGTCAGGTACACCAGACCGCCCACCAGTTTCTCCTGGCCGTAGCGTTCGGTGAGCCGCATGACCAGATTCGCCATGCCAAAGGCCGGCCGAGTTCTCTCGTGCACGAAGACGATCACAGTCGGCTTACCGGCAGCAACTGCCACCAGGTCAATCGACTTGTCAGCGGCCTCGCCCAACGCAACCGTCGTCATAAACGGCGTCAACGGTTCGCCGGGTTGCGGCCCGGAGAAGATTGGATCGTCGGGAACAAGCAGGCACACAGCAAACAGACACGGAAGGCAAGCAAGCATCGACGCTTCTCCGGTGGGGAGTTCAGATCTGAAACGGCTGCATTGTAACAGTCCTGCATCCGAAACTCGACAGGAGACGCAGATTTCGCGTTCCACGCTTCCCTACCGCGTATTACTCTGACTTGTGGCCGCGGGCACGCGTTTCGATCGAAGAAAGACTGCTCCCGTGAGGGAGTACCGTTCACAGGAATAAGTAAACTGCTCTAAAGAAACCTACTCGTGGTCGCGCTCTGAAGGACGAGGCGGGTTGTGTGGAAGCGGTCGCTTATCCCGTCACAAGTCGAGCCAGCAAGGCGCCAGCGATGACAAGACAGGGCACAAAGATAACGCCAAGGACGATCGAACGCCAAAACCGAGTTCGCTGGTTCTTCTCCCGCAGCGTCAGGACCGCTTCAAGTTGTGCAACGCGTTCATACCGCAGTGCGCCACTCACCTCTGGGGGAATCTGAAAATTAACGGCTGAAGTACTCATTGCTTTCTGCTTACTTTGGCATGGGGAGACGACGAAACTCACACAGATGACGTCTCAACGCGTTAAACCTTACAGTGGCTCAACGAGATTCGGCGTTTCTTTCAATTCGTCACGGATATCAGAAAATTAGACGCGTTCCGCTTCCAAAACGCGCAAACTTTTTTTGCCCGTTCGTCGAACAGAAGGATTCCACACTCAATCGCAAAAACCAAATGTCCAACCAACCGCCCTTTTGGCGATCTCGCGCGGCGCTGGTGAGAACCGCAATCAACCAGGCGATCAGACTGTGACCATGACCTTCGACAGCGGATTCATCTCGGCGGCCTGGACAATGTGGTGCAGCAAAAAAGAAACCACGGGCAAGGTGCCCGTGGTTCATATCGCAAAATCAGGAAGACGCAGTCAACGCCGGCGCTAATCTTCCATCTCCACATTCCAATACGCGTCGCTGACAAACTTTGACCAGCTTTCCAGTCGCACACCGTGACGAGCGTACGACGGGTTCCACAATGGCCGCACTGGCTTTCGCTTAAGCGGCATTTGAGCCCGTTCGGGCGTCCGGTTTGCCTTGCGGTGGTTGCACTCCACACAAGCCAAAACACAGTTCGTCCACGAAGAAGCACCGCCCTGTGCTCGCGGCAAAACGTGGTCGATCGTCAGTTCTTCGCTGCCGGGACGGCAACTACAATACTGACACATAAACTGGTCGCGTTTGAACACGTTGCGACGACTGAACGCCACCACGTTGGTTGGCAGCTTGTCGTACCTTGTGAGCGAGATGACTTCAGGCACACGCAACTTCAGCCATTGCGTCTGAATGCAGACTTCGTCTTCACCCGGCTCAAACAGAGCCCAGTCTTCCCAGCCGTATTGCTGATAGTCGACCGGGTCGACAATGCGCGCTGTTTCGTTCCACACCTTCACCAGTGAACGCGAAACAGTAGCGACGCCAACTGGTTGCCAGTTACGGTTGAGTACGAGCGTTGGTCGTTCCAGAACTGAAGTTACCACCGAACTATCCCTTTTTGATCATAACCCAAAATCCAGGTTTGGGAGGCAGTCTGAGGGGAATTGAACCCACCGCTTTCGGCTCCACAAGCCGACGTGCAGTACCACTACACTACAGACTGCGTAAACATCGTGCCACCCAGAAGACATAAATCGTGGACTCTCGATCGCTCGAAAGACCTTGCCAGTAATGTCTTAACGCGACCTTAATCTATTCGAAACAAACCTGGTGTCAGCGCAAAACACGATCGCTTTCCATGCAGAATGCAGATCTGCTGTGCTGACAACAAGTGCCCATCAGACACGACCGTTTCGCGAAGGTTCGGAGATAAGCGATCTGTGGTTTCTGTCTGCCGGGCCTGGATTCGCGGAGACGCTGCCAACCAGTGCAGCCACGACTAGTTCCCTGCCAGATCACTGCCCAGAAAGATCATGGCGATACCCGCGATCTTGATCAGGAATGGCCTCTTCGCTTCGTCCCAGTGTTTAACAACGAAAGCCAGGCCAGCGATCGGAACGATGAGACAAATGATTCCCCAGACGACGTCTTCCCGAAATACGGTGACGATGAACCAGACTGCACCAATCAACGCAGCGCCAATGCACATCAGAATGCCTCCAACGATTTCCATTTGAGCTTGCTTTGAATTCGGGAACGAATTGGTGCAACAATGCCTGGCCGCGCATTTGCTACGCTTACCAGCACGAAGCGCCAACGAGTGAATTGCTGGCAACGCTGGAGATTCACTTGCTGGTGCCGCGTGCTGGTATCTGCCAGGTGACGCGTTGATCGATCAATAGATGCTTGGTTCCGGATCCTGACTGCCGTCCGCATGCAGAAAGCGGAAGTCACAACCCACATTGGCCTGCGTTGCCTCGTCGAAATACAGTTTGCCATAGCCCCGAGTAAACCGATTCTCCGGTCGTTTCCACGCAGCTTTGCGGGTCGCCAGTTCTTCGTCACTGATTTCCAGCTGCAGCAACCGGCCCTCAACGTCCAGCGTGATCATGTCACCGTCCTGAACAAACGCCAGTGGACCGCCGATGAATGATTCCGGTGCTACATGCAACACACACGCACCGTAACTGGTGCCGCTCATGCGCGCGTCGCTGATTCGCACCATGTCGCGAACTCCCTGTTCCAGCAAATACTTCGGAATCGGCAGCATGCCCCATTCCGGCATCCCCGGAGCACCCAGCGGCCCCGCGTGTTGCAGAACGATCACATGATCTTTCGTCAACGCCAGCGCGGGATCTTCTATGCGAGCCTTCAGATCCGGATAGTTCTTAAACACAACGGCCGGCCCGCGATGCTTGTGAAGCTGCGCCTCCGCAGCCGCCGGCTTAATGACGGCACCGTCAGGACACAGGTTGCCTCGCAACACCGCCAGACTGTTCTTTTCACAAATCGGATTACTGCGAACGCGAATCACATCGTCATCATAAACCTCTGCGCCGGAAATCGCATCTCGCAAGGTCGTACCCGCGACATTCGGAACGTCCAGATTCAGCAGATCTTCGACGCGACTCAGCAAACCACGCAGTCCGCCCGCGTCGAAGAAATCGCCCATCACATATTTCCCGGCAGGCCGCAGGTTGCCAACCACGGGAGTCGTCTGAGAAATCTCGTCGAAACGCTCCAGCGTCAACGGCACTTGAGCTCTCCCGGCCAACGCCATCAGATGCACGATGGCGTTCGTCGAACCGCCCATCGCCATCAGAGCAGTGATCGCGTTATCGAAAGCCTCAGCCGTCATAATTTCCGTTGGCTTCACGTTGTACCACGCCAGCTCAACCGCCTGTCGGCCAGTGGCGGAAGCCATACGCGAATGTGACGAATGCGTAGCTGGCACCGATGACGAACCAGGCAGACTCATGCCCATCGTTTCGGTGATCGAAGTCATCGTCGACGCAGTACCCATCGTCATGCAGTGGCCAGGAGACGCAGCGATATGTTCTTCCAGCTCGCACCACGCATCACAGCCCATTCGCCCCGCGCCGCGTTCTGCCCAGTACTTCCAGACATCGCTGCCGCTACCAAGCTGGTCACCGCGCCAGCTGCTTTTGTTCATCGGGCCACCGGGCATAAAGATCGACGGCACGTCCGCACTGAGTGCTCCCATCAGCAGCGCGGGAACCGTCTTGTCACAACCGCCCATCAGCACAGCAGCGTCGATCGGATACGTCCGCAGGACTTCCTCAGCTTCCATTGCCAGGAAGTTGCGGTAATACATCGACGTCGGCTTCATGAAGGTTTCCGACATTCCCATCACCGGAACTTCCACCGGAAACCCGCCCGCCTGCCACACGCCGCGTTTGACTTCTTCCACGCGTTGCTTGAAGTGAGCGTGACAGCTGATGAGGTCGTTCCATGTGTTCAGAATACCGATGACCGGCTTCCCTTCGAACTCCTCAGTCCCAAAGCCTGCCTGTTTTTGTCGCGAACGATGTCCGAACGAACGCAGATCATCTGGACCGAAATACCGGTAGCTGCGGAGTTGTTCGACCGTGCGTTTGGTGCGTGAGAACATATCGATGTGCTAACTGAAACGAATGCAAACGGGGTTTTGATGCCGAGCATCAATTCCGTGGAAACCGATTCCAAGCCATGCGATTCAGTCCCGAAGGGACGACATATTGTTAGCCCCGGGCGTAAGCCCGGGGAACAGAAACACAACACTCAACAAGCCCCGAAGGGCCGACATCAGCGAAATGCGGATCGGCCGATGTCGTCCGTTCGGGACTTGTCCAACATTTCGTACCGTATCCTCGGGCTTACGCCCGAGGCTAACCAGGGATCGCCCCGATGGGGCTGAATCACAAATAAAGACCGACTTAAATCGTGGTCGAAATAAATCCGCCGTCGACAACAATGTTCTGACCGGTCACAAAGCTGGATGCCTTCTGAGCAGCCAGCCACACAACGGCACCTGCAAGTTCATCCGACGTGCCGAAGCGAGCCATCGGCGTGTGACCAATAATCTGACCGCCGCGTTCTGTGTAGCTGCCGTCTTCGTTAAACAACAGGGTCTTATTTTGTTCCGCCGGAAAGAATCCAGGGCTGATCGCATTCACGCGAACGCCTTTGGTGGCCCATTCTCGCGCCAGAAACTGTGTCAGATTCAACACAGCAGCTTTGGCGGCGGAGTAAGCGACGACTCGAGACAACGGAATCATGCCCGCCATCGATGCGATGTTAATGATGCTGCCCTTGCCATTCGCCAGCATGGTTTCGCCGAACACCTGCGACGGCAACAACGAACCACCAACGAGATTCAGATCGAAGACACTGTTCCACGCCTCCTTCGGCAGTTTGCAAAAGTCGCTGCCTGGCGGCAGAGTCGCATCGGGATGATTGCCGCCAGCCGCACTCACCAAAACACTGATCGACCCGAGCTTCTCATTGATCGCGTCGCGGGCTGCTGTCAATGAAGCCACGTCCAGAGCATCGGCGGCCTGAAAGATAGCGGTTCCACCAGCGTCTTCAATCGCCTTCACACGCGCCGCACCGCGTTCTGGATTTCGCCCCAGAATCGCGACCTTCGCACCGTAGGCAGCCAACGCATCAGCCATCGCTCCGCCAAGAGTTCCCGTACCGCCGGTCACGACGGCCACATCACCACTGAGATCAAACAGGTCGTTTTTCATCTTCGAACGTGTACCTCTAAATAGTTGTCAATCAGCACTCTTTCTCGCGGACAACACGACGATCATGCTACCCGCGATTCTAGCAATTACGGCGCAAAAACGCGACTCGCCCGGATCGTGAACGAAACGCGTGTGCCGGAGTCGATTTTCTTGCTTCGAAAACTGATCCCGTGGCCGCAAGTCAGCCGCGTTCATTGTAAACTGCCGATTCCTGAACACTCTCTTTGCGAAATTCCGACATGACAATCGACACACCTGTGTGGGTTAATCACTCCATCTTCTACCAGATCTTTCCTGACCGATTTGCGCGCAGCGGCAAAGTGCAATTCGACGCCGAGATCGAATCGTGGGACAGTCCTCCCACACCATACGGTTTCAAAGGAGGCGATCTGTATGGCGTCATCGATCGGCTCGACTACTTGAAAGATCTGGGAGTCACCGCGATCTACTTCTGCCCGATCTTTTCTTCAGCTGCAAATCATCGCTACCACACGTTCGACTACTTCAACGTCGATCCGTTGCTGGGTGGCAACCAGGCTCTGCGAGAACTCGTCGATGCGGCTCACGCCAAAGACATGAAAATCGTCCTCGACGGTGTCTTCAATCACGCCAGTCGCGGCTTCTGGCAGTTTCATCATGTGCTCGAAAACGGCCCCGCCTCACCATATCGCGATTGGTTCCATTACGCTCCGGATCGCATGGACGGCAGCCGTCCGTTCCAACCGTATCCGGACAAAGCCGCAGCAGACAATCTGGCATCAGGGCAGGGCAGTTACGAAGCGATCGGCTATTCCGCGTGGTGGAACCTGCCCGCGCTGCCAAAGTTCAACACAGACTGCGCGGCTGTGCGAGAATTCCTGCTGTCGGTTGCGACACACTGGGTGGAATTCGGAATCGACGGCTGGCGACTCGACGTCCCCAACGAAATTGACGACGACGAATTCTGGCGAGAATTCCGTCGCCGCGTGCGAGCCATCAACCCCGAAGTCTACATCGTCGGCGAAGTCTGGGGCGAAGCCAAACGCTGGTTGCAAGGCGACATGTGGGACGCCGTCATGAACTACCAGGTCACCGCTGCGTGCATCGGCTTTTTCGGCGGTGACAGCCTGGACCTGGAAGAAACTCGGCGGCCATCCAGCTTTAGCCACGTGAAGGCGTTTAGCGGAGAAGAATTCGCCACAGAAATCGCCAACGTGACGTCGATGTACGCTCCGGAAGTCGCCGCATCGCAACTGAATCTGCTCGACAGTCACGACATGCCCCGCTTCCTGACCTGCTGCCGCGGCGACAAAGACGCGTTGAAAATGGCATGGCTGTTTCTCTGCGTGCTGCCCGGAGCCCCCTGTATCTATTACGGAGACGAAATCGGCCTGGACGGACGGCATGACCCCGATTGCCGCAAAGGTTTCCCATGGGAAGAATCCACGTGGGACATGGGTCTCAGAGACTGGTACAAGCAATGTATCCAGTTGCGAACGTCATCGGGCATCGGCAGCAAAGAGGCACCCACGCTATTAAAAGCAGAACAGATGGCCGCCGCGTTCAGTGTCGAAGGAAAGTCCTCGCAGTTACTAGCCGCCTTCAATTCAGGACTTGAAGCGATCGAACTGGAACTGCCGTCACTGACCTGGTCCGACGCAATAGTGCGGATCACGAACTCATCTGGCGTTGCAGTGCAGTGCCAGGACGGCCAGCCAATGCGGTTAACACTGCCAGCCAGGTCAGCAGTCGTTGCGGAACCACAGTAGTTTATTCCTGCCGGTCATCGCCGTGAAGGATTTTGGGCGGACAGACAGTTTGGTTCAAGGATGACGCATGTTTTTCGGGCCGTGCGATTCAGTCCCAACGGGACGACAGGCTGTAGCCACGGACGTGAGTCCGTGGTTGGGGTCGATATTGTCACGTCGAGTCCCGACGGGACGGCAGAAGAGTGCGAGAACCAAGACTCCTGTCGTCCCTCCGGGACTGCCCCGAATGTCTACGCCCTGTCCCACGGACTCACGTCCGTGGTTGGTCTTATTCAGGTGCTCCGGCTTGCGAAGGCAGGGGGGCTGGAAATGAACACGACCGACCCGGAATCCGAATGTTCGCGGTTCCCAAACAAGTTTGACAAACTTTGCACTTCAGCCGCACAGACATTTTCTGGTTTGCAGACGTCATTTTGTGCAACGGAACACTGTGTTCCGGCTCAAGATGAATTCCAGAGGGAGAAGACCATGAAAGACGAAAGCAGCAAGGCAATGCGCCGATGGGAAGATGATGGAGGACCGCCGCCTCCGCCAACGGGACCAGGTATCGCCGCGGGCGATTCTGAACTCGGCCGGGGAACGAATCCGGTGGAATTGATTGTGCTTCCGTTCTCGGACTACAGTGCTCAGCAGCGGGAGCGGCTGCAGGGGTTGAGAGAACGCTTCGACAGCTACCAACCAGACTCCACTGTGAATGCAGTCGTTGTGGACACCACCCGTGTTGAACGCTGTGGCGCGGCGTTGGCAGGGGTGCTGCACTCCGGCGCTTCGATTATGAAGACGAACGGTCGGAAGCTGGTTTTGGTCGGAGATCTCGGCGGCGTGCTGAAAATCACGCGACTGAACGAAGTCTGCCCGATCTTCGAAACCCGCGAAGCAGCCTTTCGCTGGTGTACAAACCCATAGCGCCATTGTCACGGTCCGGCGGGAGCTCCCATGGTGGAGACCCCGCCGACGCCTGAGATTAGAAATATCCCGCCAACCGACCACAATCGGTTGCGGTATTTATTTATGTAAGCACAATGGAAACAGCAATGGAAACACCTAACCATCAACAACCAGACACCGAGGCGCTACTTGCCGGGGCTCTGCATGGAGACTCGAACGCACTGCAACTGCTAAAGCGTGCGAGCGACTTCAGGAAATCGCCCGTGCGGTCTCTCGTCGTCTGGGATCGCCCGAGGACGGAGTCAACGGGGAATCTGATCTGGCTCAAAGTGTCGCGGGCGACATTCTCAAGAATCCCGGCGGCCGCCTGTCTGAGGTTTACACGTCCGAAGATCTTCAGGGCAGGCTGTACAAGCTACTGCACGAGAAGTGGATCGCCCGTCGTCGAGCAGCGAACGCGTTGAAGCGAGGTGGTGGCGAGGTTCTTCAGGCGAGCCAGATGGGCAATGAGGATGACAAATCGCCTCTGGAAACTCCAACGCGTGGTTACGGTGAATTCACACCAGCAACACTGGCCGAGGTCACGGCGGACGTCAACGAAATTCTGAACACGTTCAAACCCGACTCTCAACGACGGGCAATTCTTGAATTACTGCTTGATGGCTACACGCAGGAAGAAATCGCTCAGGATGTAGGTCTCAGCCGTGACGCAGTTGGTCGTCGCATTCGTTCCATGGGTAGGTCACTGCAGCAGCAATTCGGGGACGAGAACGAATCACCGCGTGAGGCCCAGTTATGAGTCACGACAACGAACCGTCCTCAACGGTGCAAAACCTTATTGATGACCTGTGTGAGGAATTGAAAGCGCTTCCCACTCCGACTTTGGACGATGTTGCCGAACGAGTCGGCCGGGCTCCGACGGGCGATCAATGTCTGGCATTGGAAAACCTGCTTGAGACGTGGTTCGCTCATCCCGGTGCAGATGGGCCAGTGTCCGACGAAGTCGCGGTTGCCCGGTACCTCTCTGTGGCCGAAGCCATCGTCCTGGAAGCCGCAGCCGCAGCCGCAGCCGCAGCCGCGGCCAGGGCAGGTGCCGCTCCAGCACCTGTTTCGAAAATTGACCGCAACCGCTACACGTTTGTCAAACCAATCGGTCGCGGTGGATTTGGGCGGGTCGGCCTG
>CALFOL010000429.1 GCA_937919915.1 uncultured Planctomycetaceae bacterium | reverse complement strand
ACGCTTCTGAGCGGATTCTCGAACATCGACCAACGCTACACCTGCTCGATTCGACGGGAAAGTAGATGCGATCAAGAGGCTTCAGGACGCCTTGCAGCAGATTGCAGAGGCCCTGACGAAGCTCGGGAACAAGCTGAGCGCGATGGGCTTTAAGACGACTGAATACGAACGCAGGCGGGATAGGCTCTGCAGGCCGAAGCCCGGAACCATCGCCGGTTTCTCGATGGTGCTTCGGATCAATGATCCGAAGGTCTCTACGGGTGTGCGACCACACCTGCAACGGTTGCGAACCGCGACAAATCGAGCATTTTTGAAAACCGATGGTGTCACGGAAACCCTGTAATTCGCTTGCTCAATCGTTGATTAGATTCCCTTTAGGAATCCGATGCTCTATCCAGCTGAGCTTGAAGCAACGGCCTGTTGCCGCGCACGCGCGCGCCGCGCTTTTTATAAAACGCTGTGTTTTCGAGTGTGATTCCGTGAGAATTGGCACAGTTGCCAATCCGACTGAATCACGATAAAACGCAGTGGATTCGGGGTTATTCGCAACTCTCCGGATTCGGTGTTTATGCCCTGCGTTGTCTTCCCAAGCTTGAGATGAGGGTTCGATTCCCTTCAGCCGCTTGCGATTTACGTTGAATAAGATTCCGCGTTTGCGAAAACCAGCCCCTTGAACAATGGCCGGGAAACTTGATGCCAACCCACTTTCCTCTTTCAAGGTACTGCCGCAGAAGATTCCAACGAGCGTCGAAGTTCTCGATGTGATTTACGATGGGCGAATTGACAGCGTGCTGCGTTCGTGAACAAAGAAACGGCAGGCCAACAGTTGGTACGAGGACGGCTGGCCAGACGTTGCATCGCACGACAAAACGCACCAGTGCCAGGAATCCGCGGGACCTACGGACGATGCAACAATCTGCTTGTGCAGCACTGGCTGGTCGTTAGCCTGTTTGCCATGTTTTATCTCGCCACGAAATTCTTGTACCGCAATCAAGAGAACACCGAATGAAGGTGCTGCCAAAACTCCTGCTACCACTAATGTTTGTTTTTCAGGCCGGTTTTTCCATCGCGAAGGAACCGATTCCGGACAAGCTGGTCGTGCTGACGTTCGACGATTCTGCCAAATCTCATTTTACCATCGCGCGGCCTTTGTTGAAGGATTACGGTTTTGGGGCGACCTTCTTCATTACCGAAGGCTTTGATTTCCCGACGAACAAAACGGATTACATGACTTGGGAAGAGATCGCTCAGATGCATCGCGATGGTTTTGAAATCGGCAACCATACCCGTGATCACATGGGCATTTCTGATGCGAAAGTTGATCGGTTGCCAGAGCAGCTGGACGGAATCAATCAGCAGTGCGAGAAACATGGTATCCCGAGACCGGTGACCTTTGCATGGCCTGGCAACGCGACGTCTCACAACGCATTTTCACTGCTGCAGCAGCACGGGATCAGGTTTGCTCGCCGAGGCGGTGCGCCGGAATATCCTTACGCAGCAGGACGCGGCTTTGCGTTCGAACCAGGCAGGGATCACCCGTTGTTGCTGCCGTCTGCCGGTGACGCGCGCCCGACCTGGAACCTCAGCGATTTCATTCGTGCGGTTGAGCAGGCGAAGGATGGCAGGATCGCCGTGCTGCAGTTTCACGGCGTCCCGGATACGGCTCATAGTTGGGTCAATTCGCCCCAGGAACGGTTCGAGTCGTATATGAAATACCTGTCTTTGAACAAGTACAAAGTGATCGCGGTGCGAGACCTGGAAAAGTATGTCGATCCAGCGATCGTGCCGGAGGATCCGACTGCGGTGATTAAGGCTCGTCAGGAACTGGTTGGGAAACCGTAAGCTGTCGGGGCCTGACTTGGGTGGCGGCTTTGAAATCGTGACGAGCTACCGCCCGTGGCGGCTCACGGTCGTGGTTTGCTGAGGCATTTGTCACGGCGACGGCAGCTTGTTGTGCGGGATGCCTGTTCCGCAAAGTTCGTCACTGGGACAGTGACGGCTACTTTAGTCGATGGCGATTGCCTGGATGAATTCGACCATTTGTGCCAGGATCTTTTCGTCGCCTAACAGAAATTGCGATGCGGTTTGGTACCGTGGCCGGTCGAGCATTGAGGCGAGGTGTACACAGGATTCGGACTGGCCCATGCTGACCATCAGTGCCAGGTACAGCAGAAAGTTAGCCAGAACCTTCTTCTTTTCTGCTCCTTTGAAATCATCCTTCTGAATTCGCAGCACAACACGTTCGTTCAACGCCGCGAAGTCGTGAGTCTGTAATTTCAGTAATCGGGGCTTGGATTTCGCGAACCTGAGCAACACGTCCTCAGCCGAAATCAACGCATTGCTCTGCAGGCTCCTGGCCAGCAACATCGCCGCGTTGACTCCCACGATTCCAGCGATCAGCTTGATGTGCAGATTTGTGACGGTCGGAATCTTCTCGATCGTTTTGGCCACTCGGACCCACGAACGACGGTCAGGAGTTCTGGTCAGATCGGCACCAAACCCGGTTGCCCCGTTCGCTGCGGCTTTTGGGTCGCCATCGAGATATTCGCTGTTCTCCTGCAGGAACGCGACAACTCTGGAATCAACACCATTGCCGTTCGCCCACCCAATCCAGTCTTCAACAGTGGGAGCAAACTCATACACGTTAAACCGTGATACCAATGCCGGATCGAGATCCGTCAGCTGGTATTCTTCGCCCTCGTTCACAGCCGAGACGACTCGGCTGCCTGGTGGCAATGCTTTGCCGGCCAGAGTCCTGTTTAATGTGAGATCCATCACGGACTGCAGGATTTCGGGGCGGGCGCGGTTCAACTCGTCAAGGAACAGCACGATGGGCTGACCGTCCATTGGCCACCAGAACGGCGGCAGGAATTCGGATTGCCCTGTTTTCTCGTTCTTGTGCATCAGTCCGATCAGGTCGCCGGGATCGCTCATCTGACCAAGAAAGAACGTCACGACTGGCTGTCCCGTGCTTTCAAAATAGCTGGTCACAATCTGAGACTTGCCGATCCCGTGGCGCCCGACCAGCATCAGATTCTGTTCTGAAGGTGTGAAGCTCAGCAGTTCGTGGAGCTCTGACGTGTTGAGTTTAATCGCGGGCATTTAGATTTGATGTTACTTCTATAGAGTGGATGCAGGCTCCCCGTCGAATCGGGCCAATAAGCTGCTACTTCTTTTTTGAGGGCGTTCTCTTTTCGAAAGGCTCGGGAGCTTCAATCCAGTCACCCTGCCGATCCGCCCAGTATTTGTTGTTCGTGCGAAAGGTGGTTCCCAACAACTGCAGCTTCTCCAACATAGCGACGAGGTCGGGGACCTGATCGATGACTGCGTCCAGCTTGCCTTTGGGAAATGCGAAGTGGTAGCCCTTCTTTCGGCCCAGGACCCGAATACTCAGGTTGATGTCTCGTGTGCTTTGGCCGATCGCGAACGAGAAACCGTGCTCAGCACCAAGTTCCTTCAATCGTGAGGTGAGCCCGGCCTTCTTCAACCCTGTGACTTTCTCGGTGCGTTTGTCACGTAACGAATCGCGAGTCACGCGTGCTTTAATGGCTTCCAGAAAAGTTTCGATCTGTGAGATATCGCAGACCGGAGCGGGCGAAGCGTGGGTTTTGCGACGGTAGCTGGAATCCGAAATCCACATACCGTGGGTATCGTTGTGCGCGGCGAGTTGTACCTCAAACCAGTTGTCTGTGCTGCTTTTATCTGCATCGGAAATACAGATGGTAACATACGACTGTCCGCCTCGCCGCAACACGAATTTAGCGGAACACTGTGTGACTCGGGTCAGTCGTTTTTGTAAACGCTCCATCCAGCTCTGGAGTTCTGCCTCCGAAACGCAGATGATACCGACGTGTTCCAGTTGTTCTTCAGGAAAACATTCTCGCAGGAGTTTTCGAACAGTGGGCAGCGGCAACATAGAATCGGGATGTGAAAGCGAAATGAATCAGGCAGCAGTCAGGGACGGGGGAAAGTCTAGCAACGCCACCCACCAAAGCCAGACGAATCGTGTCAGCGACATCACGCAGCAGTGGTTTCTGACAGAACCGCTGCTGTTTGGTGTATGGATGACTCACAGGTTCGTTCCGAATCCGCAGATCAGAACGATGCGATCAGGACGCGGATTGATTGAATTCAACGACGATTACCTGAGAACGCTGGATAGCAAAACGCTTCGCGAAGTGATGAAGTTTGAAGTCCTGAGGATCATTCTGAAGCATCCGTACGAGAGGCGAAAACCAAAGACGGAGATGGCATGGGAAGCCAGCAACTTTGCGATTCGTGAATGCACGTCGACGTCACTGAAAATGCCGTCGGCCAAATCGAAATTCGGGAAGGCTCACAGCGGTAAGTATTTTGAGTACTATTACGACCTGTTGTGTGGCGTCGCTGCCGAAAAGGGAGACGCTGACTCGTCCTGGAACGATGGTCTCAGCGGAGAATGCGATGCCGAATCAGATGACGGCTGTGAAGGCGACGAAGGAAACTGCGACGCCACAGGCGAGGGGGATGGTGAAGGCGGCGGTTCATCATTGTCGCAGAAGAAAAATGGCAACAAGACCTCTTTTCGCGATTTCCCCAACCAGACAGATTCCGACCCGACAACAGCTGAGTCAGATTCGAACAGCGAGACAGCGTCATCGCGGGCTCCGAAGCCGGACGACTACTGTGACGCGGAGCTTGTCGGAAGTCAGAACGCGATCGAATGGGACTACGACCAGTTCCAGTGTGAAGTCATCAACGACCTGATCACGGAGATCGAATCCTCGAATAACTGGGGGACTGTTGCCGGGAGTTCTCGTGAGTTGATTCTGGCCAGTCGCAGGCCGAAGCTGGACTACCGACGCGTGCTGCAGTCCTTTCGCGCCACAATTCTGGCTTCGAGTCGTCAGTTGACGCGGATGAAGCCGAGTCGCCGTTACGGCTTCCAGTACATGGGCAGCCGTCGCGACTTCACGACGCATATTTTGTTTGCCGTCGACGTCAGCGGTTCTGTGAGTACTAAGGATGTGCAGAACGCGTTTTCGATCGTCAATCGATTATTTAAGTACGGAGTCGAATCGATTGATGTGATTTGGTTCGATACGAAAATCCGCTGCGAAGATCCAATCACGTTAAAGAAAGCTCGGCAACAAGTGGCGATCTTTGGTCGTGGCGGAACCAACTTTCAGCCGCTGATGAAGTATCTGGATGAACACCGCGAGTATGACGGCATGATTGTGTTCACAGACGGAATCGCCGCGATTCCAACACCGCCGAAACGCAATCGTCGCACGCGAGTTTGTTGGCTGTTCAATCATGAAGACAACTGGAAGACGCTGCACAGAGATCTGGAGCTGCCTGGAATGGTTTCTGCATTCGTGTATGCGGATTGACTCCAAACGCATACTTTAAGGATCGTTTTTGCGGAGAAACCGGTAAGGCTTGATGCGTCGCAGACCGAGACTGGTAACCTATCGACATAATTCATCGCGGCAGGGAAGGGCCCGCGGGCGACAGCCTCCTCATCAAGCGGCTTTGGCAATTCACCTTACCTTCGAAACTCGCCACATAGGCAACAATTCATGGCCAAACTCAAGTTCGTTCCTGCGGGAAGTTTGCTGCTCACATTCGCTTTGCTGTCACCAACACTCGTCGCCGATGAGCCAGGGACGTTGATTTTTGAAGACGATTTCGAACGCTCGGAAGCCCAGGAAGACAAAGACGAAGTCGGCAACGGCTGGGGCACAAACAGCAAGACGCGCGCCGCAGGGAATAAACAGGTTGACCTGAAAGACGGCACGATGCGGATCTATATTCATGAGAAGGCTGATCATGGAGTTTCAGTGACCCATGCGGCTGAGTTCAAAGACGGTTCTGTGCAGATGAAGTTTTTACTGGAGGACGAAAAGGACACGCTGGGGCTGAACTTTGCGGATCTGAAGTGCAAAGAAGTATGGGCTGGACACCTTTTCAAGGTCACGGTCGGTGTGAAGACTACAGAGATTACCGACCTGAAGACGGGGCAGATGGATCTGAATATTCGAGAACTCCGGCAGACGAAAAAGCTGACGGAAGCACAGCAGAATGAACTAAAGACCAAGACAAAACGCTTTCCTCACGCGTTGGAAGCCGGCAAGTGGCATACCGTGCTGGCAACGGTGAAGGGTGATACTCTGACTGTGTCCATTGATGGCAAAGTCGTTGGATCGTTTGCTGCGGCAGGGATCGCTCATCCAACGAAACGCATGCTGCGACTTGCGATTCATCGCAATGTTGTCGTGGATGACGTGAAGATCTATTCGCTGGTGAAGTAGAGGTCTATGTCGGGCTGACTACCAACGCGACGCGCCAGCGAGTGAATGACTGTGGGCCGTATGGGATTCACGTGCTGGCGATTCGTGCAGGTGAGTCACGCCTGATCTGTTCTTACACATCAATCATTTTCCACAGGATGCCCTCATGCAGACAACACTCGTCAAACTCATCGCGGTCATTGCCACGGCGGCTATCGCTCCACACGCTGCCAGCGTTTCTGCTCAGGAAGCGAAATCGCCACTAAAAGTACTGCTGGTGGCTGGCGGCTGCTGTCACGACTATACGACTCAGACGAAACTGTTGAAAGAAGGTATTGAATCGCGGATCAACGCCGAGGTGACGGTGGTGCTGAGTTCGGATACGTCAACGAAAGCCACGTTCGAAATCTACGAATCAGACGACTGGGCTAAAGCATACGACGTCATTATTCACGACGAATGCTCTGCCAACGTGACCGAGAAGCCGTACGTTGATCGTATCCTGGCAGCTCATAAGAACGGTACGCCAGCAGTCAATCTGCACTGCGCAATGCACAGTTATCGCTGGGGTGATTTTAAAGTTGCTGTTGAACCAGGCGCAGACAATGCTGCGTGGTACGAAATGATCGGACTCCAATCTACTGGGCACGGCCCGAAAGCTCCGCTTGAGCTGCAGAGTCTGGACAGCGATCACCCTGTGATGAACGGCTTCACCGACTGGACCACGGTAGATGAAGAGCTGTACAACAATGTACGCGTTTTCAACAGCACCGGGCAGCTGCTGCGAGCAAAACAGACAACGCCGCCAAACAAGAAACAGCTAAAAGACGACCGGAATGCCAAGCCGACAGAATCAGCAGCTGTCATCGCGTGGACGAATGAATACGGTCCGAAGAAGACACGCATCTTCAGCACTTCTTTGGGACACCAAAACGAAACCGTGGCGGATACTCGGTACATGGAATTCGTTGTTCGCGGTGTCCTGTGGGCCAGCGGAAACATTACTGCAGATGGCAAACCCGCGGCAGGTTTCGCAAAGTAGTATATTAATTTCGCGGCGTCCGAACGCACAGTCGATGAGATCCACCATGAAGAACCTGCTCGTCCTGATCATTGCCGTCGCGCCGACAGCGGCGTTGCTGGCGGCAGCCGATGCCCCTCGTCCGAATATCCTCTACTTCTATGTCGACGATATGGGCTGGGGATCGATCGGCCCGAACGCTCAGGCTCAGCGGCGGGCGAAAAACCAGCCGAGTGTTCGGACTCCGAATATTGACAGGCTGGCCGCCGCCGGCGTGAACTTTTCACGCGGCTACGCCTGCACGGTGTGTTCTCCATCGCGCGCCTCACAGCAAACCGGCTTTCATCAGGGGCATGCGTTTTCTGATCGCAACGATCCGAATAATGCCCGCAAGGCGATTCGCCGTGACGATGTGTCGATGGGCGACGCACTGTCCGCAGTCGGCTACAAGACCGGCTACTGGGGCAAGTGGGGATATGGTGGTTCGAAGGAACAGGTGAATCCGACCATCGACAACGTTCAGACGCTGCCGACTTCACATGGTTTCCAACATGTGCTGGCGGAACTGCACCATGTTCGAGCTCACACGTTTTTCCAACCGACTCTGTGGAACGCCCCCGCAACTGCGGGAGCTGTTGGTGGTCTGGAGCTCGTTCCTAATTCGATGACTCCGTTTCAAAACGATTCGGCCTACCCCGACACACCAGCGCTGCAAAACGAAGGAGCCTATCCGAAGTCGGCGTATTGCGACGACAGCTACGCGTTTGCTGCGCTGGACTTCGTGCGAGCCGGCGGGACCGACTACAACAAAACGGGGAAACCGTTTTTCGGGCTGCTGGCCGTACAGATTCCGCATGCTCCGTTTGGCGAAGTTGCCAAGCTGCCGGATTGGGACAAAGCGTACGCGGAGGATCCACACTACGCTTCGCTGGCCGATCAGTCGCGACAATGGGCAGCGATGGTGACTCGCATCGACGCACACTTCGGCAACATCCTGTCAGCGTTGGAGGATCCAAACAATGATGGGAATACGCAGGATTCGATTGCCAAAGACACGCTGGTTATCTTCCAATCGGACAACGGCGGACCAAGCGGGAACAACAATGTCGAGTTGGATGCGAACGGTGGGCTGCGTGGTAACAAAGGACAGATTTACGAAGGTGGTATTCGAGTTCCGCTGGTGATGCGTTGGCCAGCACGAATCAACACGACATCCGCGTTGCAAGCCGGAACACAGAGCCCGAAAGTTGTCGACATCACCGACTTGTTGCCAACGTTCTGCGAACTTGCCGGTGCAGAAACGCCGCTGGGAGTCGATGGTGTCTCCATCGCGCCGACATTGCTGGGTGATGGCTACCAGCGGCAACGTGATTTCGTTATCCATGAAGCTGGCAACCGACAGTCAATCATTTGTGGAAAACACAAATTGATTCGCAGCGGAAAATCTTCATTGCAGTTGTTCGACCTGGGAGCTGATCGTGCAGAGGCCAACGACATCGCGGACAAGCACCCGAAGCTGGCCAAACACCTGGAAGCTTTGCTGCTCGGAGAACGCGTAGCGGAACCCAAAGGATTCGCCAATACGTACCATCACTGGACCGGCAGCAAAGGTGGCAAAACTTCGGACGCAGATAACTGGTCGGACTACGAGTACAGCAACGCGGGCGTAACCTACATGACCGAAACCGGAGCGCCGCAACTTTCGTGGACAGCGCGGATTGTCAATTCAAATAGCAAACCCAACACGGCTCATGGCGATATTGATTTGGAATTCCTGGCCCTTGAGGTTCGAGGGAGCACAGCCGGAGCACAGTCATTGGTGCTCGGCAAAGGAGTTAATCTGACTGGTCGCAACGAAGTTCGCATCGCGGCGAAAGGCAGGTTGGTGGTTGATGGCGGGCAGGTTGACTCACTGCGATGGGTAGAAACTTACTCAGGTGGGACGTTAAGCGGTTCCGGCAGGATCAACAGCACCGTGTACAACAGCGGCGTTGTTGACGTAACCAATGCTGATTCTTCGGGCTTCGATGTCAGTGGCGACTATCGGCAGACGACGAGTGGCAAAATCAGGATTGCGGTCGGGAACAATCAACCGGCTTTGCGGGTCGCAGGCACGGTGGTTCTGAATGGAACTCTGGAAGTCAGTGCAGGTGAAAGCTTGAGTCTGAAGTCCGGCAGCTCGCACGCAGTGATTCGCGGAAAGAGCATTACGGGCCGGTTCAACAACCCGTCTGATCAAGTGAAACTTGCCGATGGGACACAGCTCACAATTCGCTATCTGGAGACAGCTGTTACGGTTGTGGCAGATTAGTACGTTTAACCCGTTGCCGTAAGCGAGGCCGATTTCCGTGAAAGATAAACGCGCAATGTATCGATTACCGACCCTGATTATTCTCACCTGGGGATTCGCTGCGTCGTGCTCACAATTCGCGGTGGCGGCCGGAACGAGATCTCAACCGAATATCGTTGTGATCCTTGTGGACGACATGGGGTACGGAGACCCCGGTTGCTTCAGTCCTGATTCAAAAATCGCGACGCCGAATATCGATGCTCTGTCCACGGCAGGGATGCGATTCACAGATGCTCATGCGCCAGGACCGCTGTGCCATCTGTCACGGTATGGCTTGATGACGGGTCGTTATCCGTTTCGCGCGACCCCTGAACGCTGGGCTAAAGAACGCACGATCAAGGCAGGCCAGATGAACATCGCGTCGCTGCTGAAATCTCAGGGTTACCACACTGCTATGGTTGGCAAATGGCACCTTGGCTTCGATGAAGACGGTTACGACAAGCCACTGCCCGGTGGGCCTGTGGATTGTGGTTTCGATAGCTACTTCGGCATCCGAGCATCCACGGACATTCCGCCCTATTTCTACATTCGTGACGACAGGGCCGTGCAGCCACCGACGAACCAAATCGGCGACAACAACAGTGAAGGCTGGTCAAGAATTCAGGGCGCATTTTGGCGCAAGGGCGGCATCGCTCCGGATCTGGCGTTAAAGGATGTGTTACCGAGGTTTACGGATGAAGCCATCCAGGTCGTTGAGGCTCATGTGGCGAATGACGCAACGGCGAAGTTGCCGCTGATGTTGTACCTGGCGTATCCAGCCCCGCATACTCCGTGGCTGCCGTCGGAGGAGTTCGCAGGCAAAAGCGGAGCTGGCATGTATGGCGACTTCGTGATGATGGTGGACTTTCAGATTGGTCGGGTTCTGTATTCGCTGAAGACGGCTGGTCTGGCGGACAACACGTTGGTCGTGTTCACATCAGACAATGGCCCAGTGTGGTACGAAACGGATGTTGAGCGATTCGGCCACGATTCTTCCGGTGGATTACGCGGCATGAAATCAGATGCCTGGGAATGTGGTCATCGGATGCCGTTTATTGTGCGTTGGCCGGGCGTGACGCCGCCGGAATCTGTCTCGAAGCAGATGATCTGTTTTACTGACCTGCTGGCAACCTTCGCTGAAATTGTGGGTGTGAAACTTCCGACGAAAGCTGCCCCGGACAGTTTCAGTTTTCGTCGTGTGCTGACTGGCGAGCAATTGGATGATGAACCTGTTCGGACGGAATTGGTTATTCGTTCGGGCGGTGGCTTGATGACGTTTCGGCAGGGACAATGGAAGTTGATTCAGGGGCTGGGTTCAGGAGGATTCTCGGAACCGCGAAGAGTTAAGGCAGAGCAGGGTCAGCCGACGGGGCAACTTTACAATCTGGCTGCTGATCCTGGCGAAACGACAGATGTCTATTCGGGACATCCGGATCTAGTGCGGACGATGTCGAAACGTTTGGAAGAGATTATCGCAGCGAAACGTCATCGGTAACGTGACGTTGGCTGCACGGATTTGAGTACCTCAAACAACCACGAGGTAAATTCAGATTCGACACTCGCTGCGGTTTCGCTGACTTCGGCGTGGTCGAGCGGTTGATCTGACAATCCGCTGGCGACGTTTGTGATGCACGAAACGCCGAGGACCTCGATGCCGCGGCGAGCCGCGGCGCAGGCTTCGGGAACAGTGCTCATGCCAACCGCGTCAACATGAAATGTTCGCAGCATCAGAACTTCCGCAGGAGTTTCGTAGTTCGGCCCGGACATCATCGCGTAAGTACCTTCATGTACCGACAGCGTTGTTGCAACGGCTCTGCCGAGCTGTCGCAGCCGAGGACTCCACAACTTTGACGGCGGCAATGTTCGGCCATTCTGTGCGGAGGGTTCCTGAATGCTTAACAGCGTCCAGTGGCCGCTGATCAACATCACGTCACCCGGCTTGTACCCCGACGTGATGCCTCCCGCAGCGTTGCTGACGATCAGATGCCGCACGCCCAGTACCGACATTAATCTGGTCGCAAAGGTCATGCGTTCTAACGAATGTCCTTCGTAATAGTGAACGCGTCCCTGCAGAAACAGGACTCCCGCCAGATCGCCGGCGCCAATAATCAGTCGACCGGCATGACCAGCGACGGCGGGCTGCGGCATATTCGGGATGTCCGCGTAGTCGATCGCAACGCCACCCTGTTCGATCGCCATGCGACCCGCAGCTCCGAGGCCTGATCCGAGAATGACGGCCGTATGCGGCGAGACACCGAGTATCGCGAGCTTGTCGCCGATCATTTCGGCGGCTGCCTTGACGTCTGTCTGCTCAGGTTCCCTGTGCTGCATCATTTACCTGGTGAAAAACGAAAGCAGCGGCTCAAAAAGAAATAATGAGCCGCTGCTGTTACGAGAGCGATTGTGTGGCACTGGCACTGCAAGTGCTGAAGCTTTCCTGTGTTGTGAATCAGATAAGCACTGGCAGGCCGGAATGCACGTTCTTTACTGGGATGTTAGCCTTTGGCAGCAGCCAAAGCGGCATCGTAGTTTGGGTGTTCAGTGGTTTCTGAAACGTACTCAACATGCTTCAGGTTTCCGTCAGCACCAACTACGAAGACAGCGCGAGCAAGACAGCGATCAAGCGGTCCGCCCTTAATCAGCACACCGTAGTCTTCGCCGAACTTTGTGCAGCGATGAGCACTGAGTGTCTTCACATTTTCGATGCCTTCAGCACCGCACCAGCGTTTCAGACCGAACGGCAGGTCCATACTGACGACGATGACTTCTGTATTTTCCAGACCAGCGGCGTGCTCGTTGAATTTGCGCGTTTCATCGTGACAGACACCGGTATCTAAAGACGGCACAGTGGCGATAATTCTTGTTTTTCCGGCACTGCTGCTGAGACTTACTTCTTCCAGCCCAATACTCTGCAGCGAAAAGTCCGGCGCTGCGGCTCCTACGCTCAACGCGGCTCCGGCAAGGTCAATAGGACCTCCTTTAAGTGTGACAGCGCCACTACGAATCTCTGACATTTTTATCTCCTGAATGAATGGTAAAGTCGCGATTGGGTTCAGGCGCGTAGTATGTCGTTTCCTGGTCGGGTTGCAACCGCGGGAAGAACGCCGCTCTTCGCCAAAGAAAAAGAGCGAGGTCCTGCGACGAATCGGATACGTGCCGTAGATGAATTTTGCCAAATGAAACATCCCGATCTGATTCTGGCCGGCGCCAGCGTGAGAAGTCTGGCAGAATCCGCTGTGCGGGACGGCCTGCGACCCCTCTGCGTGGACATGTTCGGGGACGAAGACCTGCGTAAACTGGTGTTTCAACAGTTCGGAACTCTGGCAGGTCTGAAAACGGTTCAACGATTCTCAGAGGTTCCCGACGTCCTGGCCGATATCCAGGACGACGTGCCGCTGATCGCAGTTGGGGGCATTGAGAACGATTTCGAAGTCATGGCCGCGCTCCGGCGACAACGTCCGGTACTCTCGCCAGCGGAGACAATGATTCGTGAACTTCGCGACCCGGAAATCCTGTTCCCGGTCCTGGCTGCTGGCGACTGCCGGATGCCGAGATACGTCTGCGGTCAAACACACCCGCCACAACTCGCCGGTGCACCTCCGTCGCCGAACGAACGCTGGCTGATGAAGTCGACTCAAACCGCGGGCGGACAAGGGGTGCAAAACTTCGATTTCGCAACATGGAAACAGGAACCACTGCCCGAACGACACTACCTGCAGGAATTTATCGACGGCGTGCCGATGTCGGCAACGTTCTGCCGTTTGGATTCCAACGTGCGGTTACTGGGCTGCGCATTGCAGTTATCGGGCTGCGCAGCATTGAATGCGCCGCCGTTTTGGTTTTGCGGGAATGCTGGGCCCGTGCGTGTGTCATTGCAGCTGCAACAACAGTTTCAGAAGATTGGACAGTGCCTTGGCAATCGGTGGCCCATTCGGGGACTGTTCGGCGTGGACGTGATTGTGCAGGGCGGTGAGGTTTTTGTGATCGAAGTCAATCCACGATTGACGGCGTCACATGAACTTCATGAGCTCGCTAAAAGGGATTCGCCAGGCCATGTCAGTTTGCACCTGGCGGCGTACGATGAACTGTCGCATTCGCCACGACTTCCCGATGGGGATCACGCGGCTGCCACAACGCCTTTAGCGCGGCTGATTATGTACGCGGAATGCGATATCCAAATATCAACAAAGCAACTAACGGCGATGCAGAAGCTAGGCCGACACCCCCCCGAAAACCCTGCCCGAGTATGGTTGGCCGACCTTCCCGGAACTCAGGCGATGATCCCTCAGGGAACGCCGTTTTGTTCTGTTTATCTTAATCTGGATGCGAACCTGACCGATGATACGCTTCAAGAGCTGCTGGCGGACACGTTTTCGGAGCGAATGACAGGGGGCATTACCCGACAAAACCGGGAAATTCAAGGGATTTTCGGAGTTATCAAATAGCATTGAAAATTCGTGGCACTAGCACCCTTTGGAACTCGTACGTTTTTGGCGTTTCTGCTAACAAACGTCAACACGAAACGTAAAACTCCCATTTCAATTCACATCCGGCAGGAGACGCTAAGGCAGACCAATGACACAGGAAAAGTCCACAGACATCCGCATTCTGGATGTTGAAGTTAGTTTCGATCCCGTAACTTTCCGAGCACCGCTTAAGTTTGGCGGCCGTGTTGTTGACCACACATATCTGATCAATGCCTGCGTGAACGTGGAAACTCGCACAGGCAACCAGGCTAAGGGCTTCGGAAGTATGCCCGTTGGCAACGTGTGGGCATGGCCATCCGCAGACGTGGAACCGGCGGCAGCCGAAGCAGCGATGAAAGCCTACGCCGAAAAATTCGGCGAGCTATTCGCAAGCTATCCTGAGTACGGACACCCTGTTGAAATTCAATTTAACGTCGGTGCTGAGTTTCATCATCAGGCGAAAAAAGTTTCGGAACGGCTGTCACTGTCAGAACCACTGCCTCAACTCGCACAGCTGGTCGCAACCAGTTCGATCGACGCCGCGCTGCACGATGCGTTTGGGCGTGTACACAAAACCAACAGCTATAATCTGCTGTCTGCGCAATACTGTAACGAAGACCTGTCTTATTTTCTGGATGATCAATTCGCAGGCGAATACCTGGATCAATATACACTGCGAGAACCAACGGCCAAGCTGCCGCTTTACCATCTCGTGGGAGCCCTCGATCCACTGACTGACGGCGACGTCACAGACCGGCCCAACGACAGCCTGCCGGTAACACTGGTCGAATGGATCGCAGCCGACGGACTAACACATCTAAAAATCAAACTGGCGGGCGACAATCTGGACTGGGACATCGATCGAGTTCTGGCCATCGAAAAAGTCGCCGGGGCAGCTCAGGCAGCACGCGGCTGTGGAGAGTGGTTCTACAGTTGTGACTTCAATGAGAAGTGTGATTCTGCTGACTACGTGATCGAATTCCTGAAACGCGTGAAGAAAAGTTCCGCGGCAGCATACGATCGAATTCAGTACATCGAGCAACCGACCAGCCGTGACCTCGAAGCAGCGTCTGCCGCTAAGATGCACGAGGTCGCCAAACTGAAGCCTGTTGTGATCGATGAAGCACTGGTCGACTTCGATGCTTTGATGAGGTGTCGGGAACTTGGCTATTCCGGTGTCGCGTTAAAGGCGTGCAAAGGACAGACCGAGTCTCTACTGGCCGCCGCGGCTGCTCAGAAATTCGGAATGTTTCTGTGTGTGCAGGACCTGACCTGTCCTGGAGCATCGTTCCTGCAGTCGTGCAGTCTGGCGGCGAGAATTCCGGGCGTCTCAGCGATCGAAGGCAACGCCCGGCAGTATTGCCCAGGCCCAAATACCAAGTGGGCGAAGCGGTACCCCGAAATGTTCAACATCACAGATGGAACAGTCGGAACGGGCCGCCTGTCGGAAAGCGGACTTGGTTTCCAGAGCCCGTCATGGTCAGCAACGGGTGTGGATAAAATAGATGACCTTGCTGCGGCGCCGACCACGTCTGAAAGGATCGTGCGGAAGTCGGAACGACAGGATGAATAGTCAGGCCGGAGTGGCCCCAGGCGTCTGGTCGCCGGAAAACCAACGGTGATGAACGACGGAAACGTTCGGTACAGCTGTCTTCAATATAGCGAATTCCCGTGATGAATCTCGACTGCTGGCCTGAAACTGGAGGGGCTCGCCGAATGTGACGATGACTCGAATGGAGTGTCTCTCTGTTCGGAAATCCGTCGGCAGAATTTGCCGATGCATGTGGCTGTCGAAATTGTCGGCCGTTTGCAGGATACGGTCATTCACCACGGTGGGCAGCATGGGAAACGGATTCGCGGGCGCAAAAGACGCTGGAGATCGCCGACGTCGGCGACTGTCACACGATGAACATGACCAACAGTTGTTCGACGATTTTTTCCCAGCCGAACCTGGGAGAGATTCTGCGAGCACGGTGTTTGCCGACGCATTTCCAAATAGCTCTCAATTGTTGCGACGATTCGTTTCACCGCGTTTGTGGAAGCACGTCTGTGTTCTGCTCGGCGTCTTTTCCGCGGTGCTGGCCGTCATCTGGTGGGAACGCGCCGCAACGTCTTCGGGAGTGGAACGGGCCGAATTTCCTGTTGAGGGTGCGACAGGCCTGCTATTACTGTTGTCCGGCCAGTTTGCGTTCTTTATTGGCTGGATTCGATCGCACAGCACACTGGATTTCCGCGGCCGCTATCGTTGGTGGAAATGGCTGGGAGCCGGAGCTGTTTGTGCTGGAATCACGATGCTTACAGGCACAGACGTGATCATTCCGGACGCCATTGTCGGGATCATTACCCTTGTTACGGGCCCCGTCCAGGCAGCTCGCCCAGCGGTGGTGCTGGTTCCTGCCCTGCTGTTTTGTCTCGTTGTGCTGGGGCAAGTCATTCCGGACATGAGTCGCAATGTCTGGTCACAGGGTGCGCTGGTGACGGCGCTGCTGGTGATGACTGTGCGTTTGATGTTGATCCATACATCGTCGCGGAGTGTGATCGACCAGGCGACACTGAACCAGATGCTGCTGTTGTCAGTGAACTTCGGTTTCGCAGCGATGTTGCTCCACTGCCGTTTTGTCGCTTTCGTTAACAACGATCCTCCAGCAACTGCAGAACAGATCCGTCCGACATCTCAATGCACGACAGCCGTTGCGGAAGCTCCGGAGCTTGAGGCCCCCGACATCACTGTGGCGAATATTTCGCTCGAGGATAAGACAGGGCAGCCCCTGCGACAAAAGCAACCTGCGAAAAAGAAAACGCCGCGAGGACGGAAAGCGGCATAGCCGCGACCGAGGCACCAAGCCAGTCGTCTCGTCAGCATGAAATTGATGGTTTGTGTGCCACTGGCTTTGCCCGTGTTTCTGGTGCTCCACGGCACTGGCAAAGCCAGTGGCACATCAAATCACGACTGGCAGCACCTATGCCGAATCCAGCGGCATTCGATTGCGTCAATTCACTCTCTGGTGCTTCGTGTGTTGGGGCACCGCCAACAAAAAAGCTCGGCCAACTACGTTGACCGAGCCTGTATCAATCTCGACAGGTGTTGAGATGAATGTTGTTGTCGCGAGCTGCTAAGAACCGCTCAGTTCTTCTGTTTTGTCAGCAGGGAAGCCGCACTTCTTCAACGCTTCGACAGCGTCGGCGACGACGAATGCTTCAGGTTTTCCGGAAACAGTCGCTGTACGGTTGTTTGCATCAATTTCCACGGTCGCTACACCCGGTAGCGCTTGCAAGGTCTGGGTGACCGTTGCACGGCATCCGCCTCAGGTCATGGCATCGCACGTGAACTTCGCGAGGGTGACGGTATTGCCATCTACTGTAGCAGATGCCGTCGGCGCTGATGCTGGCTGCTCGGCACATCCGGCCGCTGCTACCAACATCAGGCACAACAGTTGCTTTCGCATTGTCTTCCACCTAATTGAAAACGAGTTGATTAGATTGAACCACCACCTGGTGATCCACAGAATGCCGGAAACACCGGCTGAGAGTATTCGACGGAGATTGTACGCGGTCGCGCGAGCACACTTCAATGCGTGAATCGGCTGTTTCCCAATCTGTGGCAAGGAGACCTCCCGAAATTTCCGATGGGTCAGTCAATCGGCCCAGGAAACATGGGTTCGAAAGGAATTGGCAGACTTTTCACGGACCCAGGGAACTGCAATGATGTGAACATAACGTTCAAATTACGCGGTGGAGAAGACGCAGCAATGAAATCAACGTTCCTGAATGTAATGAATCTCACATTGCTGGTTGCCATAGCCGTGGCCACGGCCGCCGGACCAATTGTCGCACAACAGCCGAATGCAATCGACGTTTGGCTGGGCACGGCCAACGGCAGAAACAGCAAAGGGATCTATCGCTGTACTCTGAACACAGACAATGGAAAGCTGTCTGAGCCGGAACTAGCTGCAGAAATTTCGGGCCCCGGATTCCTGGCAATGCATCCCACGTTGGCTCGACTGTACGCCGTGGGCAGCCTTGACGGAAAACCTTCGGTGGCGGCCTATGAAATTCAGGAGAAGCCTGGGCGGACAACGCTTGCGTTCATGAACTCGGCCGAAATCAATGATGGCGGTGCAGCCCATGTTTCCGTTGACTCCACTGGTCGCACGCTGCTGACCGCACAATACGGCGGCGGTTCGACAGGCGTGTTCTCGCTGAATGCCGACGGATCGCTGAACAAGCAGACTCAACTGATCAAGCATGAAGGCGGATCAAAGGCGGTGCCGCAACGGCAGGATAAATCGCACGCTCACTGGACGGGTTTCTCTCCGGACAATCGGTTTGCGTTTGTGCCTGACCTGGGACTGGACAAGGTCGTGATCTACCGCGTTGATGCCGCGGCATCGAATATTGAACCACACGGCTTCGGCGAGATCGCTCCGGGTGGCGGGCCACGTCACATGAAGTTTCACAACAATGCCCGCTGGATTTACGTACTGCATGAACTCGACCTGAAGGTTACTGTGTTCGACTACAACAGCGAAGCGGGAACCATGACAGCGAAACAAACTGTCGAAACCGTCCCTCGCGACCTGCTGGCGAAAGAGCAATTCAAGAGCTGTTCAGAAGTGCGCGTTCATCCTTCCGGAAAGTTCCTGTACGCGGCGAATCGCGGACACGACACGATCACGGCGTTTCGTATTGATCAGAACACCGGCGAATTGACATTCATCGAACGAGAAAACGTCCGAGGAGCCACGCCACGCAACTTTAACATCGATCCGAGTGGAAAGTGGTTGCTGGCGGCCGGACAGGATTCATCCACGCTGGCTAGCTTTGCGATCGATCCAGACAGCGGAGAACTGAGCTACAATCGCAGCGTTGTGCATGCTCCATCGTGTATCTGTGTGCTGTTCGGTCACGAATAGCGTCTTTCTCGCAAAAGAGCCCAAATACAAGCCAAACGCGAAGCGAGTGAATAGAGGGCGAACAGGGTTCACTCGCCTGGGCTTCGTGCTTGTCGGAACTCGTCTACCTTGACGGCTTGACGCCTTCGACCGCCTGTCGCATTGTTGCTGCGTAATCTCGAACGGCGGTCGCGGCAGCTTCCGGGGAAGTTGCTTCGGCCATCAGTCGCACAATTGCCGATCCGACGATCACGCCGTCAGCGACGCCATCCAGTTCGGAAACCTGATCCGGGCCGCTGATTCCGAAACCCACGGCCAGTGGCATGTCCGTTGCCTTTCGCAGCTGTTTAAGCTGGTCGATCAATTCTGCAGGCAGTTCTTTCCGCACCCCGGTTGTTCCGGCTACAGAAACGCAGTAGACAAAACCGGTTGATGCATCGAGGATTTGCTGCGTACGAGCAGCCGTCGTCGTCGGTGCAATCAGCTGTACCACATCCAGTCCATGCGACTTCGCAGTAGCCGACATTTCCGTAGCTTCATCAGCCGGCAAATCGGGAATAATCAACCCACTGAACCCTGCATCGGCTGCGCGTTGGGCGAATTTTTCGCCCCCGACTCGAAAGATAATCGCAAACGAAACCATGGCCAACACCGGCGGAAGGTTCTCGTTCTTCAGAGACTGCATCATGCCGAAAATCGCTTCAACAGTAATTCCGGCGTTTAACGCTCGCGTGTAGGAGGCCTGAATCACAGGGCCGTCCGCGATCGGATCGCTGTAGGGAAATCCGAGTTCGATCAGATCCACGTTCGCGTCTCTAAGCCCCTTCAGCACTGCGGCTGTCGTTTCTGTCGAAGGGTCTCCCGCAGTAATAAACGGCATAAAGGCCATGCGATTGGCCTGAGAAGCGTCAGTAAATACCTGGAAAATGCGAGACATGTGTGGAAACAGACCAGACGTGAGCGAAACTGAAATTTGTAAGTCGGCAGACTAACGGACGAACGCACCGCATCCAATCATGAGGCCGGCGTTCCGGCAAAGAAGTCAGCTGATTCTCACTCGATGCTTGCCGAGTCGCTCACTCCCGGGCAAAATAGCATCCCTGCCACCAGTTTCTCACTTTTGCCCGAGATACACATGATCCTCCTTTCTCCCCGTCAGTTCCTGCCTGCCGTGCTGCTCCTCGCGTTCGTTCCAATTCCTGACCTCACCGCAGCGGATGCGAAAGATTCTGCGGCGGCAGATCCGGCGGAAGGACATTCCTCGCACGGTGAAGTCTTCAACGAGGGGCCTCGACAGGCAGCCTATCTGATAGACGGCCTGGGCACGACGACATTCGATGTGACATCAAGTTCTGATGAGGCCAAAGCTTTCGTACGACAGGGAGTCGCTCAGCTGCATGGTTTCTGGTACTTCGAATCAGAACGCTCGTTCCGCCAGGCTGCCATGCTGGATCCGGACTGTGCGATTGCTTATTGGGGCATGGCGATGTCGAACAGAAAGAGCGAAGCCAGGGCAAAAGGATTCATCAAGGAAGCAATGGACCGCAAAGACAAAACGTCTCGCCGCGAGCGATTGTACATCGAAGCGTTTCACGAATATTCCGAGGCAAAATCGGAGAGTACCGAAGACAAAACCAAGCGGTCCGAAAAATACGTCAGCAAACTCGATGACCTGGTCATCGAGTTTCCCGCCGACCTCGAAGCCAAAGCATTTCTATGCGAATTCCTGTGGTCCGCACGGCGGGATGGCAACAAACAGGCGAGTTACCTGGCCGTGGATGCGATGATTCAGGATATTCTTGATCGTGAACCACTGCATTCCGTGCATCACTACAGAATTCATCTCTGGGACACGAAGAAGTCGGAACTCGCACTGGAATCTGCCGCTCGGTGCGGACTGGCGGCACCCTCCATCGCCCACATGTGGCACATGCCTGGACACATCTACTCTCGGCTAAAGCGATATCACGATGCGGTCTATCAACAGGAAGCCTCCGCCCGCGTCGATCATGCGCATATGATGAAAGATCAGGTGCTGCCGGATCAGATTCATAACTTCGCTCACAACAACGAATGGTGCATACGCAACATGGTGCACATCGGTCGCGTTGGTGACGCCATCGATCTGGCACAGAACATGATTCAGATGCCACGCCATCCGAAGTACAACGACATCGATAAATCAGGCAGCTACAAATATGGCCGCGAGCGGTTAATGGATGTCCTGCGAATATTCGAACTGCATGCCGAATTTGTCCGACTTTGTGAGACGCCCTATCTGGAAAAGTCCGGCGACAAAAACGAAGACCTGAAGCGTGACCGTTATCTGGCCGCAGCCCTGGTTGCTACAGGACAACTGGACAAAGCGATGGAAATTCGCCTGCAACTGCAGACAAACCTGGATACGAAGAAGGCGGAACGTACGGCCGCTGGCGATAAGGCCGCACAGACGGCTCAGAAAGAAAAGAAGAACGACAAAGATGTCGAGAAAGCGCGTAAAGCCGCGGAAGCGACGTTGCTGGGCGATGTGAAGGGTCACGAAAAAGCGATTGACGAAATCGACGGACGCATAGCGGCCAATAGTGGAAAAATCGATGAGGCCCTCGCCTTGTTCAAGAAATCGACGGGCGTTCCCGTCGAAGAACAGGTCGCGATAATGATCAAAGCGGGCAAAGTTGACGACGCCATCAAGAAGATTGCCGATCACGTCCAAACCAACAAAAACGAAACGCGTCCGCTGGCAGCTCAGGTGGAGACTCTGTGGGCAGCCAATAAAAAGCCTGAAGCGAAAAAGGCGTTTGAAGAACTTCGCAATCAGTCGTCAGAAATTGATCTCAGCACGCCTGCCTTCAGCCGACTGACGCCGATCGCAAAAGAGCTGGGCTGGGAGGAAAACTGGACGACGTCGCGTCAATTTCCTGCCGACATCGGCGCTCGGCCGCCATTGGATGCACTGGGGCCACTTCGCTGGCAGCCTGTTGCGGCTGCAGAATGGTCTCTGGCTGATGTGCAGAACCAACAGAGGTCCCTGACTGAGTTTCGGGGTAAGCCGGTGGTAGCTGTTTTTTACCTCGGAGCGGGATGTCTGCACTGTGCTCAGCAACTGCAGAAGTTCGCTCCGAAGGCCGAAGCCTTCAAGGCAGCAGGCTTCGAAATTGTTGCGATCAGTACAGACGCTCAGCCGGTACTTGGCGACGCGTACAAGGACCTCAAAGAAGGGTTTCCGTTTCCGCTGGTATCAGATGCGGAACTGAACGTCTTCAAGAGCTATCGCTGCTATGACGACTTCGAAAAACAGCCACTGCACGGCACGTTCGTGATTGATGCGGACGGCCTGATCCGTTGGCAGGACATCAGCTACGAACCCTTCATGGATCCGGACTTCGTATTGAAAGAAGCCAAACGACTCCTGCAACAGGACCAGAGTTGATTCGCTGGATGCCTGCCTGCGAACAATCTCGATCGAAACAATCTCAACGGCACCACGATTGTTGGTACCGATCCCCGAACGGTAAACGGAATGTCAGCAGAACTTCGGCTCGACCTGGACGTCATGGAGCGAAACGCGCAGCGGTTAGCGTCGGACATTGCGGCGCTCGGAAAGTTATGGCGACCACACATCAAGGCACATTGTCAGCCACACATCGCGCGGACCCTGGTCAAACTGGGAGCCTGCGGTGTAACAGCGGCGAACGTCTTTGAAGTTGATGTCATGGCCGACGCAGGAATCCCATCGGTTCTGCTGGCTCACCTGGTCGCCGCCACGGCTGATCTGGATCGTCTGGCCGCAGCAACACGGAAAACGGAACTGCTGGTCACCGTGGATCATTTTGTGCATGCGGAACTCTACAGCCAAACGGCTCAGCGGCACGGCACAAGTTTCCGCATCCTGATTGACATCGACGTTGGAATGGGCCGCACCGGCTGCCGCCCACGCGTCGACGCAACGCAACTCGCCGTTGCTGCAAATCGGCTTCCGGGCATCGAAGTCGTCGGAATCATGGGGTATGAGGGCCACTTGGCAGCAGTGCCCGACGTCGAAGAAAAACGAACGGCGGTGCTTGATTCGATGAACGCTCTCCAGCAGACTCGAGACGAAATAATTCGCCAGGGAATTCGGTGTGACATCGTCAGCGCTGGCGGAAGCGGCACGTTCGCGACTGCGGGGCTTCATCCGGCTGTCACCGAATTGCAGGCGGGGGGAGGAATTTTCGGAGACCTGTTTTACCAGCAGCAATGCGGACTCAGCGGGACCTCACCGGCGCTAACTGTCGTCGCTGAGGTGGTCTCACGGCCCTCACTGGTTCAGGCAGTCCTGAATTGCGGTCGCAAAGCGATCAACCCGGTGCTTCATCCACCGGAAGTCCTCGGAATTCCGGGAGCCACCGTGAAAAGCCTGAGCGCAGAACACACCGTTTTGTCCTTGGAGGGGGACGCACAGGACCTCAAAATCGGTAACAACGTGACATTAGCCGTCGGGTATTCGGATCACTCGCTGCTGATGCACCGTGAAATTCAGATTTATCGGGGAGAGCAGCACGTCGATGTCTGGCCTGTGATGCGGGGTTAACGCGTGCCTGTCCGCACGACATTCCTGTCAATCGTGCATTCGGTGATTGCGAAAAGATTCGCTGAAGAAACCAGCAAATGCAGCCGCTCCATCCAAAGGGATGATTAAGGGAAATGGGAGAACTGTGCGGCACCGTCGTCAACGAACGGACGGGTAGACTCTATCGCGTACGGAGTCTTTGACTTCAGCAGCCGAGGTGTCCTGGTAAACTTCGGCAGACTTTGCCAATGCGTGATTTTCGAGCCCAGCGCATCGACGATCAAAAGGCTTGCTGCGACGTGGAAAACCCTTTCTAACCAACGCAACGTCATACAGGAGTCTGGTTTTGCCCTGACTACTCAGTCATGAGCATCGCTACAGACATTGCGCGCACAGATTGTCTTTGGGATTAAGACACTTGGCGAATTAAAAATTCCGCAATTCAGCACAACAGCACGCACACTCTTAGCGGAAGGGAGTCCGGTGACAAAGAGCAACTCTGAAGGATCAGAGCATGACTTCCCGTCCGAATCCCACTTCGTCCATACGTTCTTCAAAGTCCTCACCAAAATCTGGTTAACGTCCGTGGACACTTTCGCAAGAGGTAATCACTAGATGCCGCGACCCAGCTCAGGAACTTCATCAGGTCGACGAAACATGCTGGCTGCATGCGTCACCGTATTCAGTGTTGCCATTCTCTATTCCAGCTTCGATCCGGTTCCGGCTGGTGAAGATCTTGTCAACTATGATCCCCCACCAGCTGCTTACGTAATCGATCAATCCGACGTTCCCGTCGCTCCAGACGCCAACGTCACCCCGGCAACTCAGGCCGAACAATCGGCCAATAACACCACAACGGCTGCCACCGAGACATCTTCCCCCGCACAGGGCGGCGTGTTGTCGAACATGGAGACCATCAAATTCTGCGTACTGTTGCTGCAGGATGGTGCTCGCTATATGAAAAGCCTCAACGACTACACCGTGAACTTTCACCGTGAAGAGCGCATCGATGGCGATATGAAAGAGCAGCAATCAATCGCCATGAAGGTACAACATCTGCCGAACTTCGCGGTTTACATGAACTGGCAAACCGGTGATCGCGGGCGTCAGGTTCTGTTTAGCGATGCCTATGAAGATGGTTGCATGGTGGTCAAATTCGGCGGCATCAGACGCTTTCTGCCAGCGGTCCGCGTTGATCCGACCTGCGGCCTCGCCAAGGCCGAAACTCGATACCCCATCACCGAAGCCGGTGTACTGGGAATGATCGAACAAATCCTTGCTCACCGACAGGAAGATCTGAAACGGGGCCATGGTGTCAACTGTGTTCGACTGACGAATGATGAATTCGACGGCCACCAATGCTATCGTTTTCTACTGACGTACGAGGATCCCAAATTCAATGCGGCCTATCGCAAGAGCATTCTGCTGGTCGACTCTCGACGACACATCCCACTGATGGTACGGAACTTCACCTGGGCAACGGATGGAGAAGAGCTTTCCGAAGAGGAACTTGACAAAGCCACTCTGATCGAAAACTACTCGTTCACGAAACTCGACATGAATTCCGAACTGGCGGTAGCGGATTTCAGTCGCGAGAACCCAAAGTACCGCATGTAAACCAGGTGGGGCCGAAGGCGAAACAACAATAAAAATCAAAGCCCTCGTGTGAGCCCACACGCGGGCTTTTTACGTTGCCGTGGTCCCGCCGACACCGGCGGACGGGATTACATGACGGCCTCTCGTTCACTCGCCAGTACTTGGCTCCGCTTCGTTCGTATTCAATTCGCCCAGCAGATTCTTCAGTTGCTTGATTTCGTCATCCACTGCCATGTCATCTCCGTATAGCAGCAACGTGGACTTCAGCAGCGAGATCGCTTGCGCACCATCGCTCTTCGAAAGCTGTCGGGCCGTTTCCATCAACTCCGTTACCAGCGATCTGCGAACCTGCTCGTTACCCGTGCCGGCCCAGTTGGACAATGTTGTCGCCACAAAGTCGGTCAGATACGCATACTTTTCCTGCCCCTGTAGAATGGCAGTCACGGCTTCCATTTGTCGACAGGCAGCCACCGGGTCACCCGCTGCGTAGTGGTCAAATGCACGACGCACCAGTCGCTGAACTTCAGACTGCTGCGAGGCTTCCGAAGGGGCCGAGACTTTTAGACTGCGGCAGAATTCGAACTGATCCGCCTGTTGTTCCCAGAATTGCAGTTGTTCACGCTGTTCCGCTGGTAGCTCGTCCTCTTTTAACAGCGGTTCAATAATATCGTGTCGTGCTCGAATCCATGCGACTCCCGCTTTGGCCGTCATGACCCTTTCTACCTGAGCAAATCGTTCACCGGGATCGGGAACTGTTGTTCTGGACAGATAAAATCCCGCGGCGATGACCAGTGCGAACGATGTGATCAGAACAATCGTGTTGTCGAAGAACTTCGCCAGCGCAGACTTCTGCATACGCTCGTCGATTTCCTTACGCATCACGTCGCGAATCATCGTCGCCGTACCGCGGTCGTCAGCCGGTAGAACCTGGCCGCTGCCGGGTCCCCGTGTGCGATCAGACGCCAGAATCGCCGTATGATCCGACGTCGATGTCACCGCGAATTCGGCTTTGGCCGCTTCGTCTTTGTATTCAATCAGACTGCGAGCGTTCTTCAGTTTTCGAATCAGAACCAGCGCATCCGGAAAACGATCCTCAGGTTTCTTTTCCAGCAGTGTGCAGACGAATTCTTCCAGCATTCTTGGTAGTTCGGGCACATAATGGCTGGGCTTGGCGAATTGCGAGAACTGGTGCTGGTGCAGAATATCGCTGGCCAGTTTGCCGGTAAATGGCGGCTTCCCCGTCAACATTACGTACATCACAGCACCCAGAGAATACAGGTCGCTGCGTTTTGACGCCTGCTTGCCCCGCGCCTGTTCGGGCGACATATATTCTGCCGTGCCCACGACTCCACCGGTGCGGGTCAGGCGTGTCGTGGCAAAGACATGGGCGACGCCGAAGTCGGCCAGTTTGATATCGCCATCTTTGCTAACCATCAGGTTGGACGGCTTCAGATCTCGATGAACGATTCCAGCATCATGGGCGGCCTTCAAAGCAGATGCGATCTGCAGTGTAATCTCAACGACTTCCTGCCAGGGCAGACGCTTGCGGCGCTGGACAAGCGATGTCAGCGTCTCGCCATCGACGAATTCCATTGAATAGTAATAGCTTCCGTCCTCAGCATTCCCGTCTTCGAACAGTTGAACGATGTGGTCATTGCTGAGCTTTCGCATGGCCTGAATCTCGCGTGAGAACCGCAGGACGAATCCTTCTTCCCGCGCCATCGAAGCGGGCAGCACCTTCACGGCAACTTGTTGCCGAGTGACTTCGTGGATGCCGAGGTAAACATTTCCCATTCCCCCTGAACCGATTTTTCGATCGATCAGATAGGGACCGATTTTATCCGGATGCATAAACGTAGCCTCAGCTGGATGCGAGCGTCAGAGACACTATGCTACGGAAAATATCATTGTTTGCCACAAACGCCTTGCGAACCGGGAATAATTCTTTATACATCTTCGCCGTCAACACTGTTCCTCAATTTCAGACCGACTAACCTCGTATGCCAATCCAGCCTTCTTCACTGATTGAAGTCAAATATACTGCACGCAAAGGTCGCGGAGTCTTCGCGACAGCATTCATTCCGGCGGGCACAGAATTTGAACGTGTCCCAGTTTTAGTGATGCCCGCTGCGGACATTTTGGGGGGCCAGGCTGGAGAATTCCTGCAGCAGTATGTCTTCGAGTGGGGCGACGGAAAAGTGGCACTCGCCCTCGGATTTGGCTCGATGTACAACCATTCTTACTCGCCGAACGCCCGTTATGACGATGTCGGACGTCAAACGAAAGTCTATACGGCTGTGCGAGACATTGCGGCGGGCCAGGAAATCACGATCAACTACAACGGTCACGAGGACGACGATACACCGGTTGGCTTCGCGATCGAAAAAGAGACCCGGAAGTCAAAGCGGACCCGGACTTCGGAACTTGCCGGAACTAGTTAAGCTGCAGAGCCTTCCGCCTTCGCCTTCGCATCCTGCCCATCACGATGAACGAACCACAAACCGACACCTGGGCGTAAGGTCTTCCCGCTGTCGTTCTTTGATGCAGGAAAAGAGAGCGTCCAATGAATCTCGGTTCGACGAAACGCCGGAGTTCCCGGACTGCGACTGTTGAACTGTTGCCCGAGGGGCGTAGGATGAAGGCTGTCCGCTGAGCGTTTGCTCGGTTTTCCACGCTTCGTTCTCAGCTTTCCCGAAACTTCTCCATGGCATCCGTCGACGACATTCGCGCTTTGGCATCTCAGGTCATCGATCCCGAAATCGGCAGGACACTCGGCGATCTGCACATGATCGCAGATGTTCAGTTAACCGGAACCACATATGTTGTCCGGCTTGAGCTCCCTACGCCCCTATACCCTAATTCCCATCGCCTCAAAAAACTCGTCAGCGACAAAGTGGCTGTTGCTGTGGAACCCGGCCAGACGCTGGATGTGCAAATCGAAGCGAAAGTGCGCGGTAAGAATTCCGGCGGACGCATCGGCCTGAAAGTCCACAACGTAATCGCCGTCGGCAGTGGCAAGGGAGGCGTTGGGAAAAGCACAGTCGCTGCGGCCCTGGCTTGCGGACTGCATTCGTTCGGCTGCAAAGTCGGCTTGATGGATGCCGACGTGTACGGCCCCAGCATTCCTCATATGCTGGGAGCTTCCGGACAACCTGCAGCGACAGAACATGTGGCTGGCGACGGACAAAAGTTCGCTCGCATGGAACCAATCGACGTTGACGGCTTGAAGCTGATGTCGATGGGCTTCTTCATCGCAGAAGGTCAGTCGGTGGTCTGGCGTGGGCCGATGCTGCACAAAGCTCTGACGCAGTTTCTGAAAGACACTGACTGGGGCGAATTGGACTACCTGGTCATCGATCTGCCTCCTGGTACCGGCGATGTTTCATTAACGCTGTCTCAACAGGTTGGTCTCGCTGGAGCTGTCATCGTCTGCACGCCGCAACAAGTCGCGCTGCTGGATGCCATCAAAGCCGTGGACATGTATCAGAAGGTAAACGTGCCCGTGCTGGGCATGGTGGAAAACATGTCCGGCGAAATCTTCGGTCGTGGCGGCGCCAAACGGGTGGCTGAAGAACTGAAGTTGCCGTTTCTGGGAGAAGTGCCTATCGACGCCACGATTCGCAAGTACGGAGACGCTGGCAAGATGATGGATCTGTTGAAAGACGACAGCCCTTCCCGCGACGCGTTGCTGGCTGTTTGTCAGAATGTGGCGATGCAGATCGCTCGCAATCTGCTCGAAACTCCAGCGGCTCCCACTCTGGAAATTCTGTAGGCATCGCATTGCGAACGGCAGACGCAGCCCATGTTTATCACGACTGAAGAAATTTTCGAAGAGTTCGAAGACCTCGATCCACGTGACCAATCTCAGTATTTGCTGGAACTGGGTTACGACCTTCCGCGGTTTACGGCGGCTCAACAACGCAGTGAAGATTTGGTACACGGTTGCCAGAGTCAGGTGTGGCTGAACGCATCCGCGGCGCCCGGCGATGATCCGCTGCTGACGATTCACGCTGACAGCGACGCGGAAATCGTGCGTGGGTTGATCACGGTGCTGCTGGCGGCCTTCTCTGGCAGGAAGGCGAGCGAAATCCTGCAGATCAACATCGCGGAAGTGTTCGACCGATTGCGACTGAAGCAATACATTTCCCCTCAGCGACACAATGGCCTGCAGGGAATGGTGGACAAGATCCGCAAGCTCGCCGCCAGTCACGTCGCAGAACAGACAGAACCACAACCCACTGTCAAATCCTCCGCACCGGCAATCGCAGCCAACGTACCGGCACCGCGGAAGCCGTTCAACGTGGAAGAGGTATGTCAGCAGTTTCCAATTCTTAATCAACTGCTTGCCGACGGACTTCGCCCCGTGTTTCTGGACAGCGGCGCGTCAGCTCAGAAACCGCAGGTCGTCATCGACAAAGAGCGTGAAGTGGAAGAACAATACTTCGCCAACGCCTACCGCGGACGTTACAGCTTTGGAGCTCGCGTTGACGAAGAACTGGAAGCGTCGCGTCAAAAGGTTGCTGACTTCATCAGGTCCGCCACGCCGCAACAGATTGCGTTTACACCGGGCTGCACAGCCACGTTAAACATGATCGCATTCGGCTGGGGCATGAGACACGTGCAACCCGGCGACGAAATCCTGATCACAGAAATGGAACACCACGCGAACTTTGTTCCGTGGCAGCAGCTGGCCCTGCGAACACAGTCAACCCTGAAGTTCATTCCGCTGACAGCGGATGGTCAACTTGACATGTTGCAACTGGACAGTGTGCTGACATCCAAAACGAAGGTCCTTGCCGTCACAGGAATGTCCAACGTCCTTGGCACAGTCAATCCGATTGCGGAACTCGCCCGTCGCGCGCATGCGGTGGGCGCAATAATCGTGGTTGATGGAGCTCAAAGCGTGCCGCATATGCCGGTTGATGTCGTCGCCGATGATGTCGACTTTCTGGTGTTCTCCGGGCACAAAGTCTATGGCCCGACTGGTGTTGGAATACTGTATGGTAAGCCGGAACGTCTGGAAGAAGCGGACGCGACAGTATTCGGCGGCCACATGATTTCCCGAGTCTATAAGGATCACTCCGAATGGGCACAGGCACCTGCGAAGTTCGAAGCCGGTACATTGCCGATTGTCCAGGCGATCGCGTTAGGGGCCGCCATCGACTGGGTTCAGCAATACGGATTGGAAGCCATCCATCAGCACGAGCAGAACCTGTTAAAACTGGCAACGGAACAATTACAACAGATCCCGGGAATGAAGATCTACGGCCCACACATCGCTGATAAAGGTGCGATCATCAGCTTCCGTATGGACAACGTCCATCCCGAAGATCTGGCTGCCATGTTCGACCGCAAAGCCGTGATGACACGACACGGTCATCACTGCACAATGCCGTTGCACGATCTGCTGGGCGTCAGCGCGACCACGCGCGCCAGCTTCGCCGCTTACAACACGACAGACGATATTCAGATGCTGATCGAAGCCATTCAGTTCGCCCGCGAAAAGCTGCGGCTAACGTAGGCACGGCTTCCAACTGCGCGCGTGTTCGCACCAATTGCGTTTCGCGATAACGCTCCATTCGTTGCCAGTATCATCACGTGGGGCCGTACGTAACTCTCGATGGCAATTTTGAGTGTATTCGCTACGGTCACGTGGGCGAGCGCTCCGTCCAAACCAAGCTCCTCAGAACCGTCCGCAAAAAACTCATGCCGAGCGTACCGTGCCGGCGACACTGAAATCCTGGACGGCCTGGACGATTGTCTGCCCCTCTATTTTTGGGATCGTAACAGCTCACTCATCGTTATTGTCGGCGACTGGGACTGCTCAATGTGCCAACTTAACTGGCAGTGGACAAAGGCGGCGTTTGACGTAATCGGACGCCTTGGCGTACTCAAAGCGACAATCACCAACTTGTCGGGTTTTCAGCGAGTTGGATTTTTACGCAAAGTCGCTTCGCGATCCTTCAGTCTTTGGCAACGCTCGCGGCTTTGGTGCAATTCCAGTCACTAACTTATCACGTGGAACTCTTAAGTGCTGATTTCCAGTGAGCAACGCGGTCCGCAACAGGTTTTTCGCCGCCGGAACCGTAGCTCTGCAATGCCTTCATCGCGTTTTCTGTTCCCAGAACTTCGTAGACGTCCTGCTGAATCAGTTCGCAGGCTTCTTGAAGTTCTGCCAGTGAAAGATCTTTCAAACGCGATTTCGTTTGTTCACACTTTGCGACCAGTTGCCCGACCGTGCCATGTCCCGTTCGCATAGGGACACCCTTTTTGATCAGGTACTCCATGAGCGCGGTAGCGTCCAGGAATCCGTCTTCGAGACGTGCGGTTATCTGCTCTCGCTTCAACTCGGCACCGGACACAATGGCGGGCGTCAATTCCAGACAGGCTTTGACGGTGTCGAACGCATCGAACAGCGCCAACTTGTCTTCCTGCAGATCGCGGTTGTACGCCATCGGCAGACTCTTAAGCAGGATCAGTACCTGCGGCACCGCCGCCATGACTCGGGCCGTCTTGCCACGCATAAGCTCCAGGACATCTGGATTCCGCTTTTGCGGCATGATCGACGAACCAGTGGTATAAGCGTCCGGCAGCTGAATGAAGTTAAATTCAGTAGTAAACCAGATGATCCATTCTTCGCACCACGTGCTTAGATGTGCCGAAATCAGCGACATGCAAAATACGAATTCCGCCAGATAGTCACGGTCGCTGCTGACATCCAGGCTGTTGCCAGCGACGGACGCGAAATTCAACAGCTTCGCGGTCATATCTCGATCAATCGGCAACGATGTTCCCGCTAGCGCAGCTGCACCCAGTGGAGAAACGTTGACGCGTTTGCGACAGTCCGCCAGTCGATCACGATCTCGTTGAAACTTCTCGCAGTATGCCAGCCAGTAGTGCGCAGCTTTCACCGGCTGAGCTCGCTGCAGATGCGTATAACCGGGAAGAATGACGTCGGCATCGCGGTCGCAGCGGTCAACAAACGACCGCTGGCATTCCAGCAGCAATTCGTCCAGCGTATCAATGGCATCGCGGACGTACAGTCGCAGATCAGTGGACACCTGATCGTTGCGGCTGCGAGCAGTATGCAGCTTGCGACCGGTATCGCCAATTCGCGCGATCAATGCACTTTCGATGTGCATGTGAATGTCTTCCAGCGCTGCTTTGAATTCGAAATCGCCGGCCTTGATCTCAGCCTTGATCTCATTCAGCGTGCTGCAAATCTGATCGCGTTCTTCCTGGGTGATCAGTCCCACGCTGGCCAGCATCGTGGCGTGCGCCTGCGAACCGCGGACGTCGACTTCGTAAAGTCGGCGGTCGAAGCTGATGGATTCCGTGAAAGCCTCAACTCGCGGATCGGTGTCCTGATTGAAGCGTCCGCCCCATGCTTTTGCCATGTTCTCTCTATCCCTGCTTGTAATTCCGTGTTCTAAATTCCAAAGCGAATCGCCATCTTCCCCATAGATTCTACGGGAGGTCAGGCTTCGGTATTCCGGTCGACACTTTCAACCATGGGGTCATCATCTGAATATCCCACGGAAGCGCAAATCAGTTTCTACACGCCGATGCCCGGAAGAGCTCCAAGCACACCGGGGATAATGAATTCCAGACTCCAGAATGTGTCCGACAGTTTTGACCGCAGGAACACATACAGAACGAGTGCGAACGGAATACAGACGCCAGCCACCACGCCGCCAGCGAAAGCTGCTGATCGCGGCGAATAGCTGATGGCCATCCCAATCCCTCCCGATGCACCAGCAATTGCGGCCCAGGCCCAGAGCGGCAGGACATTCCATGCTGGCCAGAATTCGGCAACAATCATGCTCGGTATCATGATGCCAATAATGGCAATCCAGGTGCCGATCTGTTCAGATCGTGTTTCTTCCGCTTCTACCATTTCCGGCTCCGGGCAAAGTCATCCCAACGCCAACGATTCTAGTTCGACTTTTTTCCGTGCTCCACGATTACCGTGGTGCGAATGCCGCCCCGTGGTGTGAACGCCGCTTCGATTTTGATCCAGCGTGGGTTTGTTACAGCGACAAGGTCATCCAGAATTGTGTTCGTGACTCTTTCGTAGAACGCCCCATGATTGCGGAATTCCTGCAAGTACATTTTCAGTGATTTCAACTCATAGCACAGTTTGTCCGCAATATACACGATCGTCAGCACGCCATAATCGGGCTGACCGGTTTTCGGGCACAGAGAAGTAAACTCCGGCGCGACCGTTTCGATCAAATAATCGCGGTCAGGAAATGGGTTTTCGAAAGTTTCCAGGGTATCTCGACAGGGTTCCGTCATGACGTAAGCTCGGGACTTGGTTAAGGTTGCCATCTTAGATCTGATAAAACTTCACTGGCACAGCCGGATGGCGATCGACATCTGTGCTTCGTTAGCGTTTCTACGATGTTTCCGCAGTTTGACAAGCTTATCGAATCGGATTTTGACCAGAACTCTGGTTTGCTTTCCGAAGCTGGCGTTTCTGACGCCGCCCAGGCCACGCGCAGCCTGATGCGGTTGCGCCAGGCTTTCGAAAATTGCCAGTCCTCAGAGCATCCCAACGTCGACCCGCAGTGGTACAAAACGCTGATGCGTGTGCTGCTGGAAGCTCCCTTACCGGGTAACGTCGTGCACACGGTCGATCAGTTTGTGGCCCGGAGCAAATCGGCGCTGGAAGCGTTTTCTCTGTTCAAAAACACGCCACGCTCTTTGGAAGTTATTGGTCGGCTGGCCTGTGGAAGCCCGTTTCTGACGCAAACTCTGCTCAATCAGCCGTCTGCTCTGCGCGACCTGACAGCGGAACGTCGCACAGCAGAAATGAAGTCACGCAATGAGTTTCTGGACGAAGCGCAGGAACTTTCCGGGCCCTGCGAATCACTCGTCGAAAAACTCTCCGCGCTCAGGCGTTACCAGCGTCGAGAAATTCTGCGAATCGGCATGTGCGATGCCTTCGGACTGCTGGATTTAAAATTCGTCACGCTACAGATTTCCCTACTGGCCGATGCGATGGTGCAGGTGTGTCTGAAAATTGTCTGCGACAACGCGAAGATCGACGAACCGCCGTTTAGTGTGCTGGCGCTGGGCAAGCACGGTGGGGAAGAGCTGAACTACAGTTCTGATATCGACCTGATTCTTGTCGCGGACAAATCATCCGCCACGGCGCAACGCGTCGCGCGACAGTTGATCGATGCACTGAGTGACAATCTGTCGTCAGGATTTCTGTATCGGGTCGACATGCGACTGCGGCCGTGGGGGGACGCGGGGCCGCTGGTCACGACACCTGGCAGCTACGAACAGTATCTGTTGTCGGATGCGGAGCTCTGGGAAAAACAAGCGTTGTTAAAGGCCAGAGTGATCGCGGGAGACACGCGGCCAGGAATAGACCTGCTGAAACGACTGCCAGCGGTGTTGTACAAGGCGTCTTCCGAAGACATCTTCGACAGCATCCGTCGCATGAAGGGCTACATTGAAGATCGGCTGCGGAAGGCCGGTAAGCTGGCTTTTGAAGTCAAACTTGGTGCGGGGTCCATTCGCGATATTGAATTCCTCGTGCAGGCACTGCAGTTGACTCACGGAAATGCGGAGCCGCGTTTGGCCAGTGCTAACACACTGGACGCCCTGGTTCGGCTGGCGGAGTTTGGAATTCTGAATGCGACAGAATACCGCCAGTTGCGAGAAGGCTATATCTTTTTGCGGACCATTGAGCACGCGTTGCAGCTGCTGCACAACCAGCAGACTCACGAACTTCCAGCGGACCCGGAACAACGAATCTGGCTGGCTCGCCGGTTGGATTATCCGAATGAGTCGGTGTTGCTGACGCGATTTGAAGAGCATCGTCGTGCCGTGCGAGCGATCTTTGACGAGTATGTTCACATGCCCTCGACGCTCGCAGATTCGAACACCGTTTCTCAGACGGCCGCTGGTCCGATCACGGATCAGCCGTCTCGCGAACTGAGTTCATCTCAGCTCAATCAACACTTCTCGGCCAATACTCACCAGCACGAACAACTGCGCCGGCAAATGCTCGATGATGTTGAAAGCGGGCAGCGCTGTCGAGTTCACAGTGAGGCCTGGGGCGCTGACGGTCATCATGCACTTCTGACGATCGTTTGCCTGGACACGCCGGAATTGTTGTCGATGATCTGCGGGTTGTTTTTCGCGCTGCAATTAGACATTCGGGAAGGTTGCACGGTCAAGGGCACCGGACGAAATCGGTTCGGTCATGCGATCCCCGACGGCCGTTTTCTGGGATTGTTTCTGGTAGCGAGTCCAGCATCGGCCACTTCACGGTGCGCAACAACCATCGCCAGTGAAGTGGAAGAATCGCTGCAAAGAATGGTCACGAAGTATCGTGCGGGCGATGGCCAGCAGGTGCGTCGGGATCTGGTCCAGATCTTCTGCGACCGCATTGAAGCGATTCCGGAAAGTGCGAGTCCTCAGGCCGATCTCGTCATTCGAGTGTCCGACGATTCGCCTCAGGGAACAACACAACTGAAAATTTCCGCCGACGACAGCTTCGGATTCTTCTTCGAACTGGCCAGCGCGCTGGGACTGTGCGGGTTTCGTATCACCAGTGCGGAACTTGGCGCAGCAGGCGGACGCATTCAGGACGTGTTGCAAGTCACAGAAGCTGATGGCAGCGCGATCAATGACGCGCGCCGTGTCGCAGCGCTGGAAACGGCAGTCACACTTATTAAGCAGTTCACACACTGGCTGCCGTCGAATAACGATCCGCTAAATGCGTTATTGCGATTCCGCGAGTTGCTGCAAAAGCTCCTGTCACAGACTCAGTGGGAAAGCAACGTGGCGGCACTCCGGCAGCCACAGGTGTTGCGCAACGTAAGTCGGGTGTTGGGGTTGAGTCGCTATTTGTGGGAAGATTTCCTGCGGGTTCGTTCGCGAGATCTGCTGGTGTTGATGCAGGAATCCGGCGAACTGGAGCGTCGCGTGGCACGCGATGAACTCGAAAGTGAACTGAGCCAGATGATTGCAGAGGCGGAGGCGGACCGAGTCAATCGGGCTCTGAATCGGTTTAAGGACCAGCATTTATTTCGCATCGATCTGCGGCATGTGCTGGGACATTGTGGCCCGTTCGGTTCGTTCTCGACCGAAGTGACTGAACTGGCTGAGATTGTTGTCGAAGCCGCTGCGATTCGAGCGTGGCAGCAGTTGTCAGCCATGCACGGTGTTCCGATTGGTGCAGACGGACAGGAATGTGCGTTCGTCATCGCGGCGTTGGGAAAATTCGGTGGCGTCGAAATGGGCTTTGCATCTGATATTGAGATGTTCGTCATCTTTCAGGAAGACGGCGAAACCAGCGGCGCGGCAGCGATATCGACTGCGAACTTTTTTGAACGACTTGCTGGTCTGATCACACGGGCGATAGAAGCTCGCCACAAAGGAATTTTCGAAGTCGATTTGCGAATGCGACCGTACGGCCAGGCGGGCTCTCCGGCGGTCTCGGCCGCGACTTTTCAGCGGTATTTTGGTCCGGAAGGTGACGCCTGGCCGTACGAACGTCAGTCACTGGTAAAAATGCGATGTATCGGAGGCAATGCTGCTTTCGCCGCTAAACTGATATGCATCCGCGACGATTTGATCTTTAGCCCGCAATGCTTCGATTTTTCCGCAATGCGAGCCATGCGAGAAAAACAAATTCGCCAGCTTGTGCACGGCGGAACGATCAATGCCAAACTTAGCGAAGGCGGCCTGGTGGACTGCGAATACGCTGTACAGGCGCTGCAATTGACGTTCGGAAAACAGCATCCGAACCTGCGCGCGTCGAACACACTGGCCGCGTTATCCGCTGCCGGGGCGGCTGGTTTGTTAACCGATAGTCAGTTAGCGACCGCGCAGGAGGCGTATATGTTTCTGCGAGAAGTAATCGATTGCCTGCGCATGGTACGTGGGAATGCTCAGGACCTGACGGTGCCGGCCACTGACTCTGCGGACTATGTTCAGCTGGCGAAACGCATGGACAAGGTGCACGATTCTGAAGTTCCGCTGGCCAGCCTGGAATCGCAAATGCAGCATGTGCGATTGTTTTCGCAGCAGGTCGAACGCCTGTGCGGGGATGCGACGACTTACGAATGAGAAACTCTGGTAGCAAAGAAAACTTATGTTCAAATTTCCTCAGCGAATCCTGATGTTGGTGGTGGTCGCGGGACCATGGTTCGTCTGTCAGCAGTCAATTGGTCAATCACAAGGTACTGCCGCACCTCCGTTGCTGAATGCGCATGCTCACAATGACTACGAGCACAAACGTCCACTGCTGGATGCACTGGGCGAGGGATTTACCAGTGTCGAGGCAGACGTCTATCTTGTCGAGGGACAGCTATTGGTGGCCCACAACTTCGTCTTCCTGTCCCCGGAACGCACGCTGGAAAAGATGTATCTGCAGCCACTGCAGCAACAAGCGAAGCAGAATGATGGTCGAATATACAAAGATGGACCGACGATCACACTGCTGGTCGATATCAAAGCCGATGGCAAGGCTGCGTATGTTGCACTGGATCAACTATTGTCGAAGTATGACGCTCTGATTTCCGTAACACGCGATGGCAAATACATGGAGAAAGCAGTCACCGTGATCATCAGCGGCGATCGACCGATGGCTGAGATTCAGCAGTCGAAGGTTCGACGTGCTGGAATCGATGGACGAGTGACAGACCTGGACAGCAAAATGTCGTCGGACCTGCTGCCACTGATCAGCGATAAGTGGTCGAGCCACTTCAAGTACCGTGGCGAAGGAACGATGCCGGATGCAGAACGTGACAAGCTGCGAGACATCGTTAAACGTGCCCACGACAAGGGACGTCGAGTCCGATTCTGGGCGACACCGGAAAGTATCACCGTATGGCAGGAGCTCAGGAATGCGGGCGTCGATCTGATCGGAACGGACGACCTTGAGAAACTCAGCACATTCCTGCGGCCAATACGTTAGAACGGTCCTGGAATAACTTCGCAGCTCGCTAATGACTGTGGCTTCCAGGCTTCCAGCCAATCGTGTTTGGCACGGATTGTGCTTCGCGCCAAGGGCCCACCCTTTACCAGGCCCAGGGCTTTTCCCCACGAATGCGTTTAGGGCCAATGCCCCAGCCCTTTGAAGGTGTGAATTCAGTTGTTTCTTCTGGCGAGTAGCCTTGCGGTAGCGACGTGCTGTCCGTTTCCGGA
>CALFOL010000428.1 GCA_937919915.1 uncultured Planctomycetaceae bacterium | reverse complement strand
TTCAGCGTAGCACCCAACAGCGGGCTGTCAGCAATTCCTGATTGAATAGAATTCGAAAACCAACGAATCCGGCCTGCGATTTTGAAGAAACCGCAGGCCGGATTCCGTGAGGGACAGATGAACGGTGAGACTCAACAATTCGACGGAACGTTTACGGTCGACGTGGAAGACTACTTCCAGGTGTCTGCGTTCTCGTCCGTGATCTCACCCGGCGACTGGGGACAGTACGACTGTCGAGTCGAACAGAATACTCGTCGCGTCCTGGATGTCGCCGCCGAATGCGGGACACGAGGTACGTTTTTCGTTTTGGGCTGGGTCGCCAAACATTATCCAGGCCTGGTCAGTGAAATTCAAGACGCGGGACACGAAATCGGCGGCCACAGTCATTGGCATCAACTGGTCTATGAGCTCGGCCCGGATCGCTTTCGCAGTGATCTTCAGGAGTCTCGCGACACTCTGGAACAGATCATCGGCAAGCCTGTGACGCTGTACCGATCGCCCAGTTTTTCTATCACTGAAAAGTCTCTGTGGGCACTCGACATTCTCATCGAAGAAGGCTTCGACACGGATTCCAGTATCTACCCGGTACACCACGACCGTTATGGCATCCCGGATGCCCCGACCATGCCTCACATTATCAAAACAGCTGCTGGTGCGATCCGCGAGTTTCGAAGAATGGTCTATCAGTTCGGTCGCACAAAGCTCCCGGTCGGGGGTGCGGCAACCTAAGACTCCTGCCCTGGATGTTGACAAAGCATCTACTGACCGGTATCCGAAAACAGGGACGACCACTGAACGTCTATATCCATCCGTGGGAATTCGATCCGGAACAGCCACGAATTGCCGCGTCGTTGAAATCAAGGTTTCGTCACTACCAGAACCTGAAATCAACAGCACCGAAAATTCGCAGGATGCTGCAGTCGTTTCGCTTAACCACGATGTCTGAAGTACTCGACAACCTGTTGCCTGCACGAAAGCCGGTGACTCGCAATCAAGTCATCGCCACCTCTCAATCAATCGAATTCAACGAGTCAGTGAGTTCATGAAACCACGCGTTCTTTATGTCACACATCGAGTCCCCTGGCCGCCAGATCGCGGCGATCGGATTCGTACATGGAATATCCTGAAGTTTCTCGCGGAACGCGCGGATGTCGATCTGATTTGTCTGGCTGATGAACCGGTAACAGCAGAAACCCGCGCTGCGCTGACACGCGTCACGAACCGCCTGGCCATCGTGCCGCATACCGGAAAATCACGCTACCTGCGTGGTGCGATGTCACTTGCCAGCGGTGGAACGGTCACCGAAGGATTGTTCGAATCGCCGATGTTACGTTCCGTGATTCGTGCATGGGGACAGGACGCAAGCTATACAGCTGCGCTGGCGTCGTCATCGGGAATCGCAAAGTATATTCAAAAACCGCAGTTGATGAATGTCGGTCGTGTCTGGATCGACCTGATCGATGTCGACAGTCAAAAATGGCTGGACTATTCGGCCGCGACAGCCTTTCCAATGTCGTTGATTTATGGCATCGAAGGTCGGCGTCTGCGCAAACTGGAGTGCGCCCTGGCGGCCAAAGCTGATCGCCTGCTGGTTGTCAGCGAAGCAGAGCGCGAACTGTTCCGGCAGTTCTGCGAAGACGCACCGATTCAAGCCATCGGCAACGGTGTGGACACAGAATACTTTTACCCGGTTCCCAGCACTCTCACGCCTCAGTCGTGCGTGTTTGTTGGCGTCATGAGTTATTTGCCGAACGCGGATGCTGCGGAGTGGTTTTCGAATTTGGTTTGGCCGAAAGTTCGGGAGCGGTTTCCTGAAGCGGTGTTCCGCATTGTCGGCAAGAATCCGACGCCTGACGTTCAGGCACTGGGCACACTGCCGGGGATCGAGGTCGTAGGATCAGTGCCGGACGTCCGCCCGTGGATCAATGGATCGAGCTGCGTTGTGGTGCCGCTGCGAATTGCAAGAGGCGTACAGAACAAGGTCCTGGAAGCGATGGCGTGCGGTCGACCGATCGTCTGCTCCCCCGCTCCTTTAAGTGGATTAGCTGTGGAACCCGGTCTGCATCTGATGCAGGCGGATTCCATCGACCAATGGGTGGAGAGCATCGCCAGTGTGTTTGATGACAAGTGCCGTGCAGAGGAATTTGGCATGGCAGCCAGCGCGTGGGTGCAGCTGAATCATCGCTGGCAAAGCTGCCTGGAACCACTCCGCGAAATGATCGACACCGAATATTCTGACCGAGAAATTGAGGTGCAGTCGTGAAAGGGTTAATCTTTACTTACCTGATCACGTTCTTTGGCGTGACCGGCAGCGTGTTCTCTCCGTTCTACGGTCTGCTGGCCTATGTCGCACTGGCGATTCTGAAGCCGGACGCTATGTGGGCTCATTCCATTCAAAACGGACGTTTCAGTCTGATCGTGGCGATGGCCATGCTTGTCAGCTGGACGTTTCGTGGCTGCGGAAACTGGAACCTCGGAAAAGCTCGACCAATCGTCTTGTTGTTTGGCGGTTTCTGGTTGTGGTGTTCTGCACTTGCCTGCTTCGCAGACAGTCAACCGCATGCGTGGACGTTTGTGGAGTCGATAGCCAAAATTCTGTTGCCATTTCTGGTTGGGGTGACCACCTGCAAATCCATTCGTGACCTGAAGGCACTGGCCTGGGTCATCGTTGTCTGTGAGGGATATGTATGTTTCGAAATGAACTTGCAATACTTTGGCAACTACAACTATCTCTACTTCGTTGGATTCGGTGGCCACG
>CALFOL010000427.1 GCA_937919915.1 uncultured Planctomycetaceae bacterium | reverse complement strand
ACACATTGCTACGGGTTGTGATGGCGAGACAACCCCAAAACGCTGGAGATTATGAACGATGTCTAATGGGACAATGGCCGAGGGAGCTCGAAGTGTCTCACCCGAAATTCGCCAATGGCCAGGCCGACCGAATCCCCTGGGAGCCAGCTGGGACGGCCGCGGCGTGAATGTTTCTGTGTTCTCGGAACACGCGACTAAGGTTGAGCTGTGCCTGTTCGATTCGGTGACAGACCGATCCGAGTCACATTGTATTCCGCTGCGCGAACGCACGCACCTGGCGTGGCACGGTTATTTTCCGGATTTGGAGCCCGGTCAGCTATACGGGATTCGGGTTCACGGTCCTTACGATCCGCACGCCGGTCATCGATTCAACAGCAATAAAGTTCTGCTGGATCCGTATTCCCGAGCGGTTGGACGCACAATCGCCTGGTCTGATTCGATGTTCGGGTTTGTGGTCGGAGAAGACGACACTTCGTTTGATCCACGCGACAATGCCGCGTTTGCTCCGCTGGGAGTTGTGGTCGATACCAACTTCGACTGGGGTGACGACAGGCATCCGGATACACCCTGGCATAAGACGCTGATCTATGAAACGCATGTGAAGGGCTTCACTCGTTTGCATCCGGGTGTCTCTGAATCTCTGCGGGGAACGTATTCAGGAATGGCGTCTCCTGGAGCGATTGAGCACCTGAAACAACTTGGTGTCACCGCATTGGAACTGATGCCCGTGCATCACCACGTGGACGATCGGCATCTGGCATCCAACGGTCTGACGAACTATTGGGGTTACAACACGCTGTCATTTTTCGCTCCGGACTGTCGTTATGCCTCGGCGACGGAACCTCAGGAAGTGATCAACGAATTCAAGCACATGGTCAAGCAGTTGCACGCTGCCGACATCGAAGTCATTCTGGATGTGGTCTACAACCATACCGGTGAAGGAAATCATTTCGGACCAACGCTGTCGCTGCGAGGCATCGATAATGCTTCATACTACCGCTTGATGCCCAACGACCGTCGCAACTATCAGGACTTCACCGGCTGTGGTAATACACTGAATATGCAGACGCCACGTGTGCTGCAGTTGATCATGGACAGCCTGAGGTACTGGGTGCAGGAAATGCACGTCGACGGTTTTCGGTTTGACCTGTGCAGCGCGTTAGCACGGGAACTACACGACGTTGACAAACTGAGTGCGTTCTTTGACATCATTCTGCAGGACCCCGTGCTGTCGAAGGTGAAGTTGATTGCAGAACCATGGGATCTTGGCAGTGGTGGCTACCAGGTTGGGAATTTCCCACATCAATGGTCGGAATGGAACGGCAAGTACCGCGACACGATTCGCCGTTTTTGGGCAGGGGATGGCGGCGCTGTTAACGAATTTGCGACACGCTTGACCGGCAGCAGCGACCTGTACAAACATAATGGTCGCCGACCGCACGCCAGTATCAATTTCGTGACGGCTCACGACGGGTTTTGCCTGAAAGACCTTGTAACTTATCACGAGAAACGGAACCTGGCGAATCTGGAAGACAACCGAGACGGTGACAGTCATAACAACGGTTGGAACTGTGGTGTCGAAGGCGAAACGGACGATCCGGAAATCAATCATCTGCGACTGAAGCAACGCAAGAATATCTTTGCGACGCTAATGTTGTCGCAGGGTGTGCCGATGTTGCGTGGTGGCGATGAATTGAGCCACACGCAGCATGGCAATAATAATGCTTACTGTCAGGATTCCGAAATCAGTTGGCTGCACTGGGATTTGAACGAAGAAGCGCAGAGCTATCTGGCATTCTGTCGCAAGGTGATCAAGTTGTGGCACGATCAGCCTGTGCTGAAGCGTCGCAACTTTTTTCAGGGGCGACGAATTCGCGGTGCTGGTGTCAAAGACATCGCATGGTTGAACCACACTGGTAATGAGCTGACGGATGACGAATGGAACAGCGGCTGTGTGAGTGCGATCGGAGTTCGCCTGAATGGCGAATCTATTGACGAAGTTGACGAGCGCGGCGAACACATCTCGGGCGATACGTTGCTGATCCTGTTCAGCAATCAACCCGACAGTGTCACGTTTAAGATGCCGCGACATATGCCGTCAGAACGCTGGGTTCCGGTGTTCGATACCAGCCGGGATGATGTGCCGGGCGAAGCGTATTCCACCGACGACACCTACCCGCTGGACGGTCGCAGCGTGGCTGTGTTGATCCTGGCAGGTGGCTGGCCAGACACACAGATGTAACTGCATTCTGAGCATTCTGTTCAGCTTAAGGTTCACGCACCACGGTAAGCAGCGTCGCGTTTCCTCTGCGCCTAAAGAGGACCGATGACTATAACTTGTCGAAGTCGATCATCTCTCCGCCCGCGAAGGAGATCAAGGCGTTAAGAATTTCCGCTTTGATGCTCCGCGAAAAGAACCGCGCGGAACCGTCGCACAGGCAACAGTGAAATTCTTCGGCCGTTTCATTGATGATCGATGCCAGTGGGGCTGTTTTGTCGATTGTGATGTCTTCCGGCTTGGTCCAGATAACGGCCTTTTCCGGACTCACTTCGACAACCATTAACGTGTTGCTTGTGCCGTCCAGGATGTTGCTAATTCGCGTTCCATTCCCCTTTGTGCCAAAGACACTGCCGTCTGTTAGCGGCACCACCATCCGCGTCTTCCAGTCCACTGTCTGTTTGCGACCGGGGTGACCACCATAGACAAACGGCATTTGGGGGATAAGTGTTTTGTTGTGATCGCTGTCCCAGGGTTCATCAAGATGAAACTGCTCATACAGTTGTGGTTCGCCGAGATAGGGAAGGATCAGGACACGCCAGCTCAACAACTTTCGACCTTCTTTGTCGGCTAATGCCTGAGCGGGAAATGCTTCATAGACATCATAGAAGTTGTGCATGGCCAGCCCAATTTGCTTGAGTGAATTCAACGTCGACACGCGGCGTGGCTGAGCACGGGCGGAGGCCGTCAGCAAATAGAAGCCTTTTGCTGCAGCGTTGGTTGCTTCTATTGAGTTGATACTGAGCAGAACATCACTGTCCTGCGCGATGACTTTCACTCCAGTCGCCGCGTCCCCAATCTTCTTTGCCGTGACTGTGTTCAGCAGTTTCGCCAAACCGATGGCGACGTCGGCAGACTCCGTCGAAATGCGGATCTCTCCGTTCGGCGGCGGCAACTGTGATGTCACGACGACAGATCGCACCTTGACCAGCAACTCAGCGGCTTCTGCCACCTGCGTGGAATCCTTGAAGACCTCGGGAAGCACACTCACAACCGGAATCAGTGCCACCACGGGCGTTCTAATCGCCAGGCCATGTGGTTGCGTTATGTTGCTGACGGCTTTTAGTAAGAGTGGGTCTGGCTGCCCCGTCCGTTTCTGTTGCAATTGTTCAACAGCCGATTCGTTTCCAAAAAGAATGGCATCACCATCTGCGACGGCGGTCGCGTTTCCTCGCTTGGCAAGTGTTTTTAATATCAGCAGCACGGCTCCCGAGTTCTCTTTTTTGCACGGGACGATCAGTGCCTGCGCCGGAGACATCAGGTTGCCGAGGTCACTGACCCAATAGATGCGTTTCACACCCAGTTGCACGAGTGCGGTCTGAATGGCTTTTGTTTCTGTGGTGTCTTCTGTGGGAATATCAAGCTTTTCTGCAAAGGCAACCAGTGCGTCGAGGTCGACATTCGAAATGTCAATCCAGCCGACGGCGGCGGCTTGATCGTTCAGAAAGCGTTTCACTGCGGCTGGAGCTTCATTGTCCTGAGCACTCGCGGGAACGTTTGCGAAACCGACCAAAGAGAACGCTGCAAGCAATCCACACAGGGAAGTAATGCAGCGTTTGTGGAAAAGACTTTTGCTTAATGGTGACATGAAACACTCCTGTCGAAGGCGGATTGTATGAGTTGGAAGCTGAGCTGACGATCGCAGTCGGTTTCTGACCGTTGTCTATTTCTCAAACGACGCACGCAGGGTTTGCAATCGTTTGAAATCACTGAAGCCGGCGGACTTCAGGCTGATGGTTTGCTTTCCATCGATCGTTTGAACCGAATAGTCGAATGCCTTTCCCGTGTACGGATCCGGTAGCGCGGGGACGGGGCTGAGTTGCTCAAGTGATTCAGGAAGCTCGCCCTGATGTTCGGCGGCATGCATGCGAATTGCTTCCAGAGTCAACGTGCGATTGAAACGCATCAGGCGTCGCGTTTCCGCCTCCTTTGCCTGCCGGACCGCAGGAAACAGCTGACCAGCGATCAGCGCCGCCACTGATTTGGACCGGTTCTGGCTAAGCCATTCTCTGAGCTCTTTTTCTTCCCGCTCAGCGACGGTTTTTCCCACAATTGCTGGCAGCAGATGGGCTTTCCCCACTTCATCGCCCACTCTGCGCAGCTCCTGTGCGGCATCGATCAGCAGGATTTGCAGACCAGGCATGTCAGTCAATTTTGATGTCGCATAGCCGTTTGCTGCGAGTCGGCTTTTCGCATCGCCGACCAGCGTTCCACCGGCAATTGCCAGCATGATCTGCAGCCTGTCGTTGTCAGCCTCGGAGCCTGAAAGCTCACCGAGTTTCTCAAGCAACGCCGACCATTTTTGTGCCGCCTGAGCTTCTGTCCAGCTTTCGGATTCCGCTTCGGCCAACTCAGTGAGCACTCTCGAAGGATTCGACAATTCCCAAAGCACTGAGTCTCCCATCCTAATCAGATGCTGTGGCACCGTTGCCAAGGCCCAATACAAATTCGGGCAGCCAGGCGTAGCGATTGCTTGTTCGATTTTCTGTCGCATCCTGGTGGCAATGGCAATACCGACCAGCTTTTGAATCAGCGTCTCCCCTTGTCCCACGAATTCCGCCAACCGCAGTCCATCATGCGCAGACGAGATGAATCCAACGAAGTCCTGATCTGCCAATTGAATGCGCATTCTGAGCACCAGCATTCTTGCCAGAGCTCGCACTTCCTGAACGTCCATCAATCGATAGGCGAAGATATCGGGACCTCTTAAATCGCGAATGCGATGGTCCCATTTAAAATCTTCCGACATCGCCAGTGCATGAAGTTCTGTGAACAACGCCTCAAGGCTGATCAACATCTTTCGAACTTCTTCGTCGGATGGAATCTCGCCCTCGCCCGTTCCATCCAGCCATTCTTCCGTTTGGACTTTCTGCCGTTTGGACTTTCTGCCGTTGGTCTCTCGACAAATCGCGATACACGATCTGAGCACGACAAAAATGGAGCAGTGCGGAGCCTGGCTTCAGAGTCCAGCTTGCCGGATACAGTCGCAGCTTTAACGCCGGAACAGGTTCCGCCGCAGGTTGTACCGTCAGCGGAGGGTCCAGCTGCTCTCTGGCCGCCGACCTGGGTTTCGCCTGAAGTTGCTCAAGCGTGATCGAAGAACCAAGTTCGTCGCAGTACGCATTAGACGTGACAGACAGTATCACGATGATTGAAAAGGGGATCAAAAAAATCTCGGGGGACAGCGATAGGCGTCGCATAGGGCTCTCCAGACAGGTGTTTGCTGCTGCGGACGGATTAAAGCAAACTTTCGAGTATTTCACGTGTTGCCGGAAACGATCTGAGCGACGACGTTGAAGTGGAAGCATTCGCGGTTTCAGGTAATGAAAACCGCGGTTCAGCTAACAGTACGTTGCTCCAGGAACGCCGTGCAACCGGGCTCAGCATCTGAGTTTCACGTGGTGCAAAATCGGTTTGATCCAGGCCCGTGAGTGTTGCCAATAATGAGTATTCGTCGAACAGTTCACGTGATGGGGAAGGCACTGCGTCGGTTGCTGCCGTTGGCTGCGACTGATGTTCTACAGTGACGTCGTCCGAACTGATTTCAATCGCCCTGGGGGCGTTGGTTTCCGCAATTGTGTTGTTAGC
>CALFOL010000426.1 GCA_937919915.1 uncultured Planctomycetaceae bacterium | reverse complement strand
CCGATCCGATTGTCGGGGGAACTGTGGGTTATGACACTCGCGTTTATCTCGGCGGTAAAGACAATCCATGGTGGTCGACATTTGGTGGCAAAGCCACCACGGACAAAGACGGGCGGTATCCGCTCAAACACCTTGCTCAGTGAGTCAAATACGACATCAGGTACGTGCGGTCATCGAAAAAACCAGGGGCCAATATCGGCACGGTGTCGCAGGACAACGTTGACGACGTCGACCTTGGCGAAAAGAAAGTTTCCGTTCCCAAACCAGCGAAGCAGGAAGCTGAGAAACCAGAAGCACCGATGGAACCCGCTGAAGATCTGGAACCGCCTGTCAAGGCGACGGACAGCTGACAATAGATAGTTGGCAGTGAAGAGCGATCGCATAAGGATCACTGAGCTTGGTATTCACTACGAAAAGGCCGTGCCTGAAGCAACGAAGCGTGAACTTCGCACGAATGTGTCTCGAAGTGAAACGACCATGGTTCTGCAGAATTAACTCGTCGCGAATTTTGCGCTAACAAATGTGACTGGCTTGAGTTTCTGGAGTAATTTCCCGACGATCTGCAACCGCGTCTGAAGCGCAGACTATGTGCGGGATCACAGAATTGTCGTTTAACCTGTAGCCGCAGTCGAGGTTTGCCCCGAGTGGAAGCAGCCTCGTCTGCGGCTACGGGTTAAACGAATCCGTCAAAATTACTCATCAATCGTTAGTGGAACAGAGTCAATGAGCGAAAAGTTGTGTCGTTGGGGAATCATGAGTACCGCTGGAATCGCCCTGAAAAACTGGCATTCCATCGCAGCTTCCGGCAATGGTCAGGTCGTCGCCGTCGCCAGTCGGTCGGTTGAGAAAGCTCAGGCGTTTATCAATGCCTGCCAGGCTTCGGTGCCGGTGCCTCAACAGGTCGACGCACTCGGAACGTATGAAGCACTTCTCGCCCGAGAAGACATTGATGCTGTGTATGTGCCACTGCCCACGGGCGTCCGTACTGAGTGGGTGGTGAAAGCCGCCAACGCGGGAAAACACGTGATGGTGGAAAAGCCGTGCGGGGTAACCGCTGCCAATGTGCAGACCATGATCGATGCATGCAACGCCAATAATGTTCAGTTTATGGACGGCGTGATGTACATGCACAGTGCGCGTATGCCGGAAATTCGCAAGGTGCTGGATGATGGCGAAAGCGTGGGCGAAATCCGGCGCATCGCCAGTCAGTTTAGTTTTTGTGCTGATGAAGAATGGGTGGCCAGCAACATTCGAGCCAGCAGTAATCTGGAACCGGCGGGCTGTCTTGGTGACCTGGGCTGGTATACGATCCGCGCCACGCTGTGGGCGATGAATTATGAAATGCCGACGGAAGTTCGTGGGCGAATTCTGTACGGGGCCAAGCGTCCCGACAGTCCGGAAGATGTGCCGATGGAATTCCAGGGCGAAATGCACTTTGCCAGCGGCGTGTCGGCGACGTTTTACAATTCCTTCCGCGGTAACCATCAGCAATGGGTGAACATCAGCGGAACCAAAGGTTATGTCGAATGGAAAGACTTCGTGCTGCCTTACTACGGTAACACGGTGTCATTTGACGTTGGGAACCACGACTTTGTGGGGGACGGTTGTCGGTTCAACATGGAGAAATACCTGAAGACGATTACCGTGTCGGAATTCAGCAACAATGCCGAAACCGCCCAGGAAACAAATATGTTTCGCAACTTTTCAACGCTCGTGTTGAGCGGCAAAGTCGACAGTCACTGGCCGAACATTGCGTTGAAGACGCAATTGGTTCTGGACGCGGCGTTGAGTTCTGCTCGGAATAACTGCGAGCCAGTGATGTTTACGTCATAGAGTACCCGGGACCCGGTTAGCAGATCAGATTGGAATCAGTCCCGTTCGCAGGGCCGGCCGTATTTCTCGTACGCTCAAAGTGGGAGACATCGTAGTCTGGGGTAAGTGATTCGGCCCAGCCGGTGAACGCCGCCCCAGACCGCGTGTCTCGCCCCTGCCCGTTCCTTTGGGACTCGACATGACGATAGCAACGAACCACGAACGCACGTCCGTGGCTACATCGTGTCGTCCCGTTGGCGCTGAATCGCAGGCGTTGTGATTGCTACTCGACATCCCATGGAGGATGAGCCAGCAAGGCCGGGATCACAGCGATCAACAGGATGACGACGAGGCCGACGCCCCCAGCGAGCAAACGCTGCCGAGGCGATTTTTCGTCGCTGTCGCTGCGAAACGCGCCCCACAGCGCAAGCGGAGCCGCGACGATCAGTGCGTAGCTGTAGATCGGTACATCCGACGAGGAATTTGCGTAGCCGATGAACATTAGGTTCGCGAACATCGTCACGAACACCAATTGCAAACCGACTGATGATCGCTCAGCTGCACTCTTCCCCAGCAGCAAAGTACCAGCCAGTGCGGCGGTCAGTATGCCGGCAATCTGAGCGAACTTCAATGCGAATGACTGAGCCAGCACGATAGAACCTGCTGTACCTGTTGCCATCAGGCAAACGGTCAGCAAACGTGTATTGATGCGGATCGCCGAGTGCTCCAGCGGACCCACAAGTAGTATGCTTGCTGCCCCAATCATTGCGACGGCGATTGGTTGTGGAGGTTGCAGTCGAGGAAACGCTGGCACCAGCAACCAGGCCGCCGAAAGACATGCCGCGCCTGTTAACGGTAGCAGTATTTTTCGAGGAATCCGGACAGCAAAACCGACAGCAACGATCGCCAGGATGACGCAAATCCACGGCAACCAATCGAGGTACCGAGTTGGCTGCAGCACTGTCCATTCCTGCTGTGCCCAGCCTGCGAAGAAGCCCGCTGCCAGGCTAATTGCTCCACTGGCGGATGCCACTCTGGAAATCCGCGAGACGGTTGTAGCGACAATCACAGAGACAACAATCGGGACTAACGCCGTCTGAATCAACAGGCTGAAAACGAAGTCCACGAATGTCTCCAGAATGCGGGCCAGGGCTAGCCCGTGGTATGCGAAAAATCCGTGATCAAAGTCTGAAGGGACGACAGGAGAGTGCTTGCACGGACTCCTGCTGTCCCGTTGGGACTGAACGCATTCGCGATGGAATAGCTGTCTACTTACTTCTGCAGTCGGTAAAGATGCGTTTCGCTTCGCAGCAGGATGGCGTTTTCGACGAAGGCAAACGATGCAAACGTACGGACTTTGCCATCGCCCAGCGTATTCTTTGCGACTTCCTGATACTCAATTCCCGGTTTCACAACGGTTGTCACACCGGTTTCATTCTGGAAATAGATCAGGCCATTTGCCAACACGGGCGACGCAGAGAATGCGCCCGTTAAGCGTTCCTGCCAGTGAATGTCACCGGAAACAGCATTCAGGCAACTTGCCACGCCTTTGTCGTCGACCATGTACAATTCGTCGCCGACAAGCAACACAGACGGAGACTTCGGCACGCCCTTTTTCGTCTTCCAGTTGACGTGAGACTCCGTAACGTCGCCACTGCCAGTTGGGTCGATGGCGAACAGTTGCTGGTCACCGAAGCCGCTGCAAACATAGACAATCCCGTGTCCAAAGACTGGCCGCGGAACAACGGAATAGCCTTCGCCGTAGGCGACTCGCCATAACTGCTTTCCGGTTTTCGGATCATATGACCACACTCCGCCACTGCCAGGGCAGATGGCTTGAACGCGTCCGCCTGCTACAATAATTGTTGGCGTGCAGAAACTGAATCCGCGAGATGGTTCCAGCTCGCGTGGAGTCTTCCAAACCTCTTTCCCCGTCTGTTTGTCCAGGCCGATCGTATACCGTTTGTCGCCACCATCACAGCAGAAGATCAACAGTTCATCGATCAATACTGGTGAACCGCCACTGCCGTGAACCGGTGTATACACCTGTTCCTGATTCTGCCACACGACAGAGCCATCCGTCTTTAAGCAGGCCGTGCCCTCAGTTCCAAAATGGACGTACAGGCGGTCCCCCTCCAGCACCGGTGTTGGACTGGCATGACTGTTTTTTTCATGGATCCTGGGTGTTCCGGTTTTCTCAAAGACTTCGACATCCCAGGCCGTTTTGCCATCCGCCGCGTTGAGGCACAATGTTCGTAATGAAGTTGTCTTCGCCTCTTCGTTCACAACGGCGGTAGTCACGAAGATCTGATTTCCTGCGACAACCGGAGATGACCAGCCGTAGCCAGACAGTGCGACTTTCCATGCCACGTTTTCCGTTTCACTCCAGACAGTTGGAACATCGGAACCCTCGGCATGCCCTTGTCCTGTCGGGCCACGAAACTGGGTCCAGTCTGAAGCTGTGACAGATGGGAGCTGGCAGCTAAGCAGCAGGGCTACGGCGATGGGTCGAGCGGTGTTGAAATACATGGCGGGAAGTCGGCTGAGGTAGGGCGAGGCGGGCGGGCACGCTTGTCTGGTTGACAAAGTCGTGGTCACTCTCCAAATGACGTTGACTTGGTATCCAGTCTACCACAGAACAACTGAAGTTCTACGCTGCATTCCGGATCGGATCGCTGCTTTCCGATTTTTTTGAGTTCGACAGCAGATCGACCGTCCGAGAGATCGCCCCTGGCTGTGCGGCAACAAATCTCTGCGCCGCCCGCCCATATTGCTGCCGCAACTCGGCGTCGTTCGATAGTTCTGCGACAGTGGGTAGGAATTCATCCGGTGACTGTAACTGCTTTGCTCCACCTGCCTGCAGCAGTCGCGACACGATCTCCTTGAAATTCCACGTGTTGGGCCCAAAGCATACGGCAGCTCCATAGGCTGCCGGTTCCAGCATGTTCTGGCCGCCTCGCTGACCAAAGCTGCCTCCAACAAAGGCAATGTCCGCCAGTCCCCAACACGCGGAGAGTTCGCCAATCGTGTCCAGTAGAATCACCTGGTCACTTCCACCGGTAGACGTTGATTCTGTTTGTGAACGTCGTAGCAGCGATACGTTCATGGCCGTCACCAGATCCGCGACCTCATCAAAGCGTTCTCGATGTCGAGGCACCAACACCAGTCGCAGATTCGGATGTGTTGCTCGTAGTTGTTGCCAGACGTCCAGTGCGAGTTTCTCTTCCGGCGCTTGAGTACTGCCGGCTATGAATACGACTTCGCTGTCTGCGATGTTGAAGAGTGCTCGCAGCCTTTGAGTGTTTAAATTGCGACGATCAGACTCAGCACCATCGAACTTGATTGAACCTGTGACGACCGTTGCAGTGGGCTGAGCACCGAGAGTCAGCAGCCGATCTGCGTATTCGGTTGTCTGCGCAGCGACGATGGCGAATTGCTGAAACAGTGGCCGGACGATTCGTTGAATTCTGCTGTAGCCAGAGAAACTTCGGTCGCTTAAGCGAGCGTTGATCAAAGCGGTACGAACTCCGCGCGATGCACAGGTGTTGAGGAAGTTTGGCCACAGTTCGAGTTCTACCAGCACGACCAGATCCGGCTTCACGCGTTGCAGCGCGGTAGAAACGGCCCATGAGAAATCCAGCGGAAACCAGGACACTGTGCAGCCCGCGAATCGTTCTGTTGCGAGCGAGAATCCACTATCCGTTGATGTTGTGATCAGGATCTGAACATCATCGCTGGCGGCGTTGCGAAAGTGCTCCACGACGTGCTGGAGTTGCAGAACTTCACCCACGCTGACGGCATGAAACCAGATGACTTCGGAATCGCTGCTGAAGGTTGGCAGCCGACCCAGAAGTTTTTCTTTCCATCCCTGACGATAACGGCCGTGACGCAGGTTTCTCCACAGAATGACGGGAGACAGCAGCGTCAGGAGGAGTACGTAGAGGAAATTCAGAATCCACTTCATCGGAATCCATTCCGGATGATTGTTGTCAGGCCAGCTCGTTCAATTGTGTAAGCAGTCGCTTATATGTTTTCGCACATA
>CALFOL010000425.1 GCA_937919915.1 uncultured Planctomycetaceae bacterium | reverse complement strand
TGGAATGCGAGCAATCAGAATACCCATGTATCCGCTGACCGTATTGAAAACCGGAGACTGCGAGTCTTACTTAATGGAGGCCGTGGACACTCCGGGAGCTGTTTTGGGATCTCGCGCGACCACAACAATGACTTCGATGGTGAACTGAGTTGCTGCATTAGCTGGTCCACCTCCACCCCCTCCATCGAAGCCGCTACCTTCCTGGTTGTAGCCACCACCGCCGTTAAATCCACCGTTCTGCTGGGGCTTAAACCCAACCTGTTGAATGACAACGTCCATCGTGACGCGTGTCCCGTCTGGATCGACCCTGACCCCGTCGTACCAGAGGATTCCATTCGAGCGATCTTCGCGTTTAATTCCTTTGGAACGCGTTTCGTAATGGTCTGCCACTTTTTGCATTTCGCTCTCTCTTTGCGGAGAGACGCGACATACAGAGTAATACATCGTGGTATCAGATGGAGCTGACGCACCCAGCTCGGAAGCCGCTTTGCCTGGCACCCGAATCCTGATTGAGGACTCCGCTACAGCACCCTCATGCAGGCGAACCGGTGGCCGGCCCGTGAAGGCGAGGTTGGGGTCCGTAGACACGTCCCGCAGCCGATCTCGCAATGACATTACCACGTCCTGAGTTGCTGCGACCCATGACTCGGTTGGATCGGCCTGAACGACCGCGCCGTTAATGTTTGGATTCGTTGGCTTCTTAGCCCGTACTCTTGGTAAAGCCTTCAGTACGGCCAGCAGCCCTGGATCGCGAGCGACATCGCGGAATAAACCGCTGCTGGTTAATGCCATAGCACCTCCTTCGTGAGACTTTTCAAACAACGTGAAAGTGGCGTGGCGGACTTCGTCAGACGGCATTGTGGAGGCCAATGCCAATGTGTCCACGACGACCGCAGGGTTGTCAGCGGCTATCAGCTGGCTGGTTACGGCTGCGACTGATTCTTTGTTCCATAACACGTTCGCAACGATCGCCATACCGGCGGGGGAAACACGCACGGGAGGAAGACTTCCCGGAGGCGGGCCTTGGGGGCGTCCGCCGGGAGGTCCACTGTTGTAATTCTCTGCGCCAGCCATGTCGTCACCAGCGTATTCTGAGCCCGGAGGGCCGCCACTCATCATTGCAGAGTTCGGTTGACCTGGCACGCTCTGTCCAGGTTGCATCATTGAACTCATTTCACCCTGATTCATCCCTGGTGGCTGGGCTCCTGGTGGAGGGGCCATACCCGCAGGTGGCAGCGGTTTCCCCAGCATCAGGAAGTGGTCAGTCGGCCTTTGAGCAAGAGCCGCAAGGAACCGCATCATCGTCTGGTTCTCTAAGGGATCTGCAACGACGGCTTGTGTCGCCGCGGTCAGCATTTCAGATGCTGCGGTCGCGTTTGGAAATTCTGCTGAGAAGACCTCTGCAAGCACAATTTCTGTGCTGAGCGGTTGCGGTATCGGTGTGACCACGTCACCACTGATAATGCTCTTTAGCGTCTCCCACGAAGGAGCACTGTTGTTCAAAATCAAAGCCTGAACAACCGTTCGCACCAGTTCTTCATCCTGTAGATTTCCGTTCAGCGCAGGCTCACCACCACCATAACCGCCATTGTTGTATTGGTTGTTGCTGGTTCTCGGATTGGCTCCAACGGGAGCTCCCAGAGAACCTGAAGACATTGCTCCGGCGTTCATTGTGTCGGCGTTCATTGTGCCGGGGCCTGTCGGCATCGCGTCGTGGCCACCTGGAGTTCCGACGGCACTATTAGCGGGGTTCGCGATCGGCGCGACTCCGGTCTCGGCCATGCCGCCTGGGGCAGCGTCGTGTCCACTCGCGGATCCCTGAATGCGTTCGGCAGCCGCGCGAGTTCCCGCAGCCGCTTGTGGTGCATACGTCAGGACAGCCTCACCAATCATCATTTCCAACGAATCGATCCCCAGCGCAGGGGACGGAATAATGCGATCGATCCGCGGTTGGTAGAAAGCTCCGCCGGGAGGAGCGCTACCGGGCTTGATTTTAGGTCGACTGGATGTTTTTCCACTGTTACGCGGGGCCTGTCCGCCTCCGCCAAACAAAGAGCCTAAGCCGGGGATGCCGAATGCACCAACGCCACCAGCAGCACTACCAACCTGCTCGCCCGATGACTTCTGCAGCACCTGAGTCATCAATTGCGCGAACTCGGGTTCGTCTTGTGAAACTTCTGCCTTAGCTTGAATGGCCCTCAGGACACGGTTGTCTTTTTCTTCGACGGCAGCAAGAATCTGTGCTGACGTCCATTGCGCGACATCGGCTGGTCTGGTCGGTCCCTGGTTCTGTCCCTGACCGTTCTGCTGTTGGCCATACTGCGAATTTCCCTGTGTGCCATCGCCAGCATACATGTTGGCCTGATTCATGTTGACGTCCGACATGTCTCCGGTGCCGGAGGTGCCGGCCATATCAAGGCCGAGATCCGTTTCACCCATACCACCGGCGTCGTGTCCACCCACGCCATCGCTCTCAGTGCCATCTGGTGGCATTCCGCCTGTTGGTGCCGCAGCTGCAGTCCCCGCCATTCTGGAATCGACTTCAGCAGCAACGGCCTGAGTCGCTGCTGACGGTTGGTTGGAGCCGCTAGCGACCTGGGCGTCGTCGCCACCTCCACCACACCCGGTCACAGACAATATGCACAGGGCGGAGCATCCTGCTTTGACGATCCCACGGTATAAGTCAATTCGCATGATCAACGAGACTCCAATGATAAAGTTTGGGAGGGACACTCCCAGTTTGAGTTCTGAGGAGGATGAGACTGCTACAAGAACGGTCAATGTCTCAGAAATCGCAGCTGCCGATTGTACGTCGGCAGCAGTCCGCAAATGGTACCAGAACGATCAGGAATTTCGGCATTTTCCTGCACAACAACGGCCGAAATTTCCCTAGTGGTCATTCGAATTCCCCGTGAATCCACCGAAAACAGGTGAATTCCCAAGGGCATTAGCATTCACCCGCCGCTGCACCACTGATTACGCCCGTGAAATCGACTGTTGGATAGGTTACGGGATTCGCAGTCGAGACGGTAAGGTACTCACAGTTTGATACCCATCGAGATTCGCTTATCTTAAAGTTCGTCACCTGAGCATGAAAACACTGATTCTTGTCCCCACGGAATTCGAAGCAGACCTGGTGCGGTCCGCTCTGATGAGTGATCCCCTCGATGCTGCTGCGATCGTCCAGGTTTGCGGTTTTGGTCCTGTGACCAGCGGGATCTGTACGGCGCGCTTGATTACACAGCTCCAGCCGACTCGTATCATCCTCACCGGCATCGCCGGCACGCTCTCGGACGACGTTGCGATCGGTTCAGCATGTCATTTCGGAAGTGTGGCTTTGTACGGCGTCGGAGCCGGACAGGGCCAATCGTTCTCGACGGCACAGGAACTCGGCTGGGCCCAGCTGTCGTCGGCGGATGCGAGGACTGTTGTCGACGATATTGTCATGCTGCCAGCGTCCGGTAGTCCGAATTTACTGGTCACATCCTGTGCGGCATCTTCAACAGCTGACGAAGCACAATGGCGGCGCGAAAAATTCCCGCATGGAATCGCCGAAGACATGGAAGGCTTCTCTGTGGCAGTGGCCTGTCTGTTAGCGAACATTCCTCTGGAGATCATTCGTGGTTTCTCGAATGTCGCGGGCGATCGCAACAAACAGAACTGGCGGATCGACGAGGCAATCGCTGCCGCCACAGACCTGGTGATGGAGCGACTGAGTTGACCATCAACATTCGACTGGGAATCTCTACGTGCCCCAACGATACCTTCACGTTTCACGGTCTGATTAATCGGCTGGTGGATTGGCGTAGCCTGAATTTTGAAGTTGAGCTGTTGGACATTCAGGAACTCAACGATCGGCTTTTCGCCGGACGATTCGACGTGGCCAAGACCAGCTTCCATGCTGCTCTGCTGTTGTCAGAAAACTGGACGGTCCTGCCCAGCGGATCGGCTCTGGGTTTCGGCGTCGGTCCGCTATTGCTGTCGTCCGGTGAAAATATGACACCATCTGACGCGAATCAGGTCACGTTGTGTCCGGGTCGCCACACGACAGCTACGTTGTTGTTCAAGTTGTTCTATCCGAACACGACAACGATTCAGCACGTCGTGTTTTCTGACATCATGCCCCAGCTGCAGCAAGGCTTGGCAGATTTCGGGGTCTGCATTCATGAAGGGCGTTTTACCTGGCAGGATCAGCACCTCGGTCTGGTTGAAGATCTCGGCACACGTTGGGAAACGGAAACACACAGCCCGCTGCCGCTGGGAGGGATTGTTGCCGGACGGCATCTGACAGATGACGTTACCGCTGCCGTGCAGGCAGTGATTTTCGATTCGCTGCAATACGCGATGGCAGACCGTGACTCGGCGCTGCCAACGATGCGCAGATTTGCCCAGGAATTCAGCGACGAAGTTCTGATGCAGCACGTCGACCTGTACGTGAATAACTGGACGGTTGATCTCGGCGAGGTCGGCCGCCTGGCGCTGCAGCAACTATCAAGACGGGCTGCCGAAATTGGATTGCTGTCTGAAGATGCACGACCGCTGGAGATCTTTACCATCTACGGCTCATCCTCATAAGTCGTGAACGGTTCTGGCTCGCGGAAGACTGCTGTCTTACAGCGAGTTTCGCTGACTTTTGGCCGCGGAGGACGCGCTTCGTACTATTTGGGCCTGTTCCCACGATCCCGAACCGTCCACAATAAAGCAAAAATCGCACTAGATGTCGATCCGTTAATTGTCATTGGATGAGATGGTAAAGTGTGCGAGAA
>CALFOL010000424.1 GCA_937919915.1 uncultured Planctomycetaceae bacterium | reverse complement strand
ACCGCAATGTCTTTATTCCTCGAGCCCCGCTGGAGGCACATCCCGATTGGATGAGAACCGGCATGGAAGGAACCGCTCGTGTCGAAACCATTAGTCGCCCCGTTTGGTGGGTGGCGATGCATCGCGTCGTCGACTGGGGACGCATGAACTTCTGGCTATAAGAAAAACGAACGCCCCAACTGCTGGCAAGACGAGTCAACAACTCACCTAACTAAGTCACCCGCATTTGCCTCAACCCACTCCAACAGCGAACTCTTCCGAAGATCCACTGGCTCAGGCCCGCGAGATCCACGTCGTGCTGCGTTCTGATTTACATACGAGCCGGCAAGTGTATCAGGCCAATCCGGTGTACGTTCTGCACGATCCCGTTTCGTTTCGCAGCCATCGACTCAACGTCTTTCAATATCGAATCCTGTCTGCGCTGAATCCGGATGCCACTCTGGGACAGAACTTTCAATCGCTGGTTGATAAACAGGAGTTTCAGGCTGAAGAAGAATCTGAATTCTACGATCTGTTGACGTCCTTCTCACGGCTCAACCTGATTGTCATGCCAAAACAGAACGGCGCGAAACTCTACGAACAACACCTAAAAATGAAGTCGGCGCGACGCCGTGCCAAGGTCCTTGGATTTCTGTTTATGCAGATTCCACTGGTCAAGCCAGACGCGTTCTTAACCCGCACTGTGAGTCGTGTTTCGTGGCTGTTTACCAGAACGTTTTTCGTATTCTGGTTGCTGGGGATGGCGGCCGCTGGTTTTGTTATCGTCAGTCGTTTCAGTGATCTGGTGCAGCCCCTGAACGGAATTCTGGCCACAAAGAACCTGCCGTTTTTATGGATCGCGTTTGTGGGCCTGAAGATCTGGCACGAACTTGGTCACGGCTATGCGTGCAAAGTCTTTGGCGGATTTGTGCCGGAAATGGGCACGATTCTGATCGCCGGAACGCCAGCGGCCTATGTTGATGCGTCCACCGCCTGGAGCTTTCCGGAACGCTATAAACGTCTGGTGGTCATGTGCGGAGGAATGTTCTTTGAATCACTGGTATTTATTCCGGGAGTCTTCATCTGGGCATTTTCGAGCAGCCCGATGTTGTCTTCGTGTGCTTACCAACTGGTCATCATGGCCAGTTTGGTCACGTTGCTGTTCAACGCGAACCCGCTAATGAAGTTCGATGGTTACTTCATCATGAGCGAACTGATTGGGATTCAGAACCTGCGTCCGAAGGCGGATGCTCAGATCAAAAGCATGTTAACGTCAACGTTCGTCGGCGTCCGTTCGCGGCCTAACGACGATTCGCTGTCCACGAAGACCATGCTGGTCATCTATGGAATTTCAGCAACCATTTACAAGTTCTTCCTGGTGATCAGCATCGCGATCATGGTCGCCATCAAATTCCCTCTTGTCGGTCTGGGGCTGGCAGCTTTCCACGTGACGACATCGGTTGGGACTGGAGTATTCAAAATGGCAAACTATCTGTTGAAGAGCAAATAAACCGAACCTGTACGTGGCCGCGCTCGGCTGGTAGCAGTTGCTGTGCTGATCGGTCTGCCGATTCTGGCCTGCTTTGTGCCGGTTCCGTTTGGTGTCGTAACACAGGGGCTGGTCGGCGCGGAAACGGAACACTACATCAACGTTGATTCTGCGGGTGCATTTGCGGGAGGAATGGTTCAATCAGGTGACGAAGTCGTCGCTCGCGAACCGCTCGTTCAACTGACGAATGAGCGTTTGCAGGAACGGCTGATGGTGGCTGAGGCAACCTTGCAGGCCGCGTTGCTGCGCTGGCAGATGTTGCAAAACGAAGATCCGGCAGCTGCCGCACATTACCAGCCCGAGGTCACTGAACTTCAGCAACAGGTCACCGAAATTTGTCGACGTGTGGAAAACCTGACCGTCTCAGCACCCGAGACGGGCAAAGTCGTGCAACTGATCTCCGAAACAAACCGTGGTCGTTTTCTGGACGAAGGGACACGACTGGCTGTCGTCGTCGATGGTCGCCCCGTGCTGAGAACATGGCTCAACGAAGAACAGCTGGGCAGCATCGAACAGCGGCCAGGGCAGGAAGTGACTTTTCGCATTCCCGGTCGATCGATGTCCACGCATGCAGGCAGGATCATCAGCGTCGGACCTGCTGCAGAAAGTGTCTTTCGACACATCGCTCTGACATATGTCGGTGGCGGCGAAATCCTGATCAATCCATCAACCGGGCAACCCGTGGAACCTGTGTTCCAGATTGATATCGAACCCACGGAAGATGTTCTGAAACTGAC